>CAZIQG010000025.1:0-15509 GCA_964541725.1 uncultured Gammaproteobacteria bacterium | reverse complement strand
TTATTCATTCGCCTTCTTCACCACATTCACGGTCGCCTTATGATCCTGCTGAATTCCAAGCGCTTGGCGGATTGAATGGCGTAACCCCCTAATCCCACCCTGGTCTTCCCCCGATACATGCGCTTCCGGATTAGCCGCTAATATCTCCATCGCTTTAGTCATCCCAGCCCCATCCTTATTTGCCCGCTGCATCGAACCAATCACCCCTCGGACTTTCTCCATAATCCCAACCGGTTCACCTCGACCCTGGCTACGCATCATCTGCTCTTCAAGCTGTCGTTGCGCCCCCACATCATTCACGTTTTTTAATAACCGTTTCCCTGGATCAATACTCCTAAGTCCATTCCCCTTCTGAATTTCCTGAGCCGCCGTCTGGACCATTTGGCTAGCCGTACGGACTTCTTTCGCCACCCCAACTTCTTGCAACGCTTCCACCGCGCGTCGTAAATCATGCTGTTTCATTCCAACCTTATCCTTCCCCGACAATACCTCTGACAATTTTTTCACCGACACATCTCCCAATCCACGACGCTCCATCGCCGCCTTCAATTTATCCGCCGGAAGAGCAGAGAGTTTTTTTTCAATCGCTTTTGACGTTGCTTGTGCTTTAAAAATCACGCGCCCCACATGGGTTCCAAGATCCTGACGAGAAGCGCGCATGGGCATATCAAAGGACAGTATACAGTATCGGGTATCGGGTATCGAGTATTACCAAATACCGTATGGGTCTGGCGCCACTCTCTTTTATCGACGAGGACTGTCTACACCTCCTTCTCCTGTTGCCCCAAAATCCGCTCTGCTTCGGCAAGCTCCTCAAATGTCCCACACATCTGCCAAAAGGTGGCTTCAACCGCTTGGAAGGGGTGCTCCTGAAGCAACTGAGGAATTGCATGCGGAATAGACCATTCATCCGTTTTTCCTGGCGTTAGCACAGGCTCCGTCTCAAACCATTCATGGCCCAACACATACGCGCCAGGATTCGTGACCCCTTTATCGCCTTTATTGCCAACGACAAGATCAACCAATTTTCCATCCTTCACACTCCAAACATCCATTCCATCTTTAAAAAGCTCTTTTGTTTGCACTAAAACAGCGCGCTCACACTCCGTCAACCGCTCGAGATCGCGCGCCGCATACAAATCATCCCCCATCAACACCAAAAACCGCTCCGATCGTATCAGTGGACGTGCCCAACGCAACGCTCCCCCCGTTCCATCCAATACCTCTTGAGCAACATATTCAACCGTCCGGTTCTGCGAATGATCGCCAATTTCAGCCCTAATCGCATCCCCCAAATATCCAACCACAATAATCACACGACTCACCGCCGGAGGCAGATTATCCAAAATACGCACGAGTGTTCCCTTCCCCGCAATAGGAATAAGAGGCTTCGGAACTGTGTCGGTTAAGGGCCGTAAACGCGTTCCCCGACCAGCGGCAAGAATAATAGCATCCATAATAATAAATTATTCATCATCTTCATCCTCACTCCCCTTCTTCCCTGATTTTACCGCCATCACAAGCGGATCCAGCTCACCATCCAAAATCAATTGAATGTTATGCCAAGATTTCTTAATCCGATGGTCCGTAATACGATCTTGCGGCGTGTTATAGGTGCGAATCTTCTCAGAACGATCTCCGCTCCCAATCTGAGAACGACGATCTGCATCCAGTGTTGCACGTTTCTTTATCTCTTCTGCTTCCCACACACGCGCACGTAAAATCGTCATGGCACGCTCACGGTTCTGCAACTGCGAACGCTCATCCTGACAACTCGCAACAATCCCGGTCGGAATATGCGTAATACGCACTGCGGATTTGGTTGTATTCACCGACTGCCCTCCTTTTCCTCCAGAGCAAAAGGTATCGATACGCAAATCCTTGGCATCAATCTTTACTTCCGTTTCTTCCAATTCAGGCATAACCGCAACTGTGGCCGTAGAAGTATGAATACGCCCCTGTTTTTCCGTACTCGGCACACGCTGTACACGATGCACACCCGATTCAAACTTAAGCCAGCCGTACGCCCCTGCGCCCATCACCCCAAAAATCACTTCTTTATAGCCACCCACCTCGTTCTTCGATTCAGAAATGAGAGCTGTTTTCCAACCACGTCGTTCCGCAAACCGTAAATACATGCGCGTCAAATCTGCCGCAAACAAAGCGGCTTCATCCCCACCTGCCCCCGCACGAATTTCAATAATGACATCATTCTGATCATGCGGATCAGGCGGAATCAACAAAAGCTCAAACGCTTCACTCGCGGCTTGCAACTCAGGCTCAAGTCGCTGGATTTCCATTCCACCCATCTCTTTCATCTCTGCATCTTCAGATTGAAACGCCTCCTTCGCCTCCACAAGCGCCTCCTGAAGAGCAAGAAACACCCCCCCTACCTCCGCCAAGTCCTTAGATCGATTGTAGGCCATCGATGCTTCCTTCAATTTTTTCTGATCGCCAAGAACAACCGGATCACTGAGACGTGCTTCGGCTGCCTGCATGGCAACTCGTGCCTGCTTGGCTTGATCAATCAAAGACATATTGGGTATAAAAAACCAAAACGGTGCGGGAGGTCATCTCCACGCACCGAGTATAGCAACGGATCTACGCCTCGACTACGGTTTCGAGGGCTGGCTGAGCCGCTTTTTTGGCTGCCTTCTGCTCTGCACGTTTAGCATTCTTGACCTTCTTGCCTTGAGACGTGCCCGCCTTAGCCGCAGACGCTTGGGATTTTGCCACAAAGCGGTCAATACGTCCGGACGCATCAACAAAGTTCTGTTTACCTGTGTAAAAAGGGTGGCAAACAGAGCACAATTCAATGCGTAAATCTTCTACCGTTGAACCAACAGTAAAGACATTGCCACAAGCACAGGTGACTTTGGCATTCGGATAATACGTTGGATGGATGTCGGTTTTCATAAACAATGGGCGTAGCTTAGCAGATCTAGCCAAAAAAGCAAGCTCCCCTGCCCTCGTCCTTTTTTGGCTTAGCTATAAGACAAAACGTCGTTTAACTCACCCACAGGGATCCCAGGCAAAAATTGACAATGAACGAGTCCTGACGCCATCATACAGCATGACTATTTTGCTATTTGGCGGCTCTGGACGCCTCGGCACCGCCATCCTGCGGCAGCTCGCTTCTTCTCATACCATCATCGCTCCTGGTCGCGAAAGCCTAACACCATCCGACCCAACAGGGTTAGAACTGCTCCTAAGCGAGCGCAAACCGGATCTCATCATAAATACCGTCGCCTATAACCAGGTCGACAAAGCCGAAGAACAGCCTGCAGAAGCCTTTTTGGTAAACGCGGAGATTCCTCGCCTCCTCGCCCTCACGAGCGCCGCAAAAAACATCCCCCTCTTTCATTTCTCGACCGATTACGTTTTTGAAGGAACCAAACCCGAAGGTTATACCGAGACGGATGCCCCCGCTCCAATCAACATCTACGGAACTTCAAAACGGAACGGCGAAGAAGAAGTGCTCGCAAACCATCCCAACGCGTACGTCATTCGTACCTCTCGTCTCTACGGTGCACCTGCTACCTCAGCAAATGCCAAGCGGAGTTTCGTTGAAGTTATTATCGATGACGCCAAAAAATCTTCCGTCGTTCCCGTTCTCGACCAAGAAGTCTCCTCCCCAACCCTCGTAGATGATGTCGTAAGACACATGGAAGCACACCTCTTCTCTTTTCCCGCTCCCGGCATCTACCATCTCGCCAACACGGGCGGAGCAACCTGGAACCAATGGGCACAAGCCATCATCAAGGATTCAGACCTGCCGACTACAATCGTCCCTCGCGACCCAAACAGCCTCACCCGTCCCGCCAAACGTCCTCAATACTCAATCCTCCTCAACACCAAACTTCCCCCTCTCCGCTCTTGGCAAGAAGCGCTCGCCATTTTTTTGAAACGCCCTTCAATCTAACCCGATCCTATGCCAACCATAAAAACCATCGAAACGCCCATCCAAGGGGTCACCGTCGAGCTCCAGTCAACCTTTGGAACCATCGATGGAGGGGTCATACATATGTTGCCCGGCGGCATCCAAAATCCTGAAGGCTTTGGCCAGCAGTTGTTAGATATCTATGCCTTTACCGCACATGGCCAAGAACAAAGCCGCGGCGGACACTATCACCGCACCCTCAACGAACTCTTTTTCACCATGAGTGGAACAGCCTTGTGGATCTTGAGCGATATGCGACCGACTTCTCCCACGCATGGAACCACACACGCTCTCATCCTGAGTATCAACAAACCAACCAATACCCTCGACATCCCTGCATACACCTTAGAAGACGGCTCCTTCCCTCGTCTGCGCGTTCCTGCCGGTGTTTATCACGCCATCTTCCCTCTCACAGATGAACGCGTAACCTGTGTTGCGCTCAGTTCAACTCCTTACGATGCCAATGATTACGTTCATCCAACACAAGAAGAAATACCAGAAATCCTCACAATTCTAAACAAAATCCGGAATAAAAAATAAAATACTACCATCGAACAAGCGCGTAGACAATCTTCCAATACAACCCCATCAGCGGATTTGCGATCCGCGTCACAAGTCCTCCATTAATATCCTCACGAATACGCGCCTCATCTTCTCCCCCGTCCTGGAAGAGAATTGAAGCACCTGCATATTTCAACAGCTCACGATCAGTGAGACGCCGCAACGACTGAATCGCCGTGCGTCGTTGAGAAACCCAACCCCACGTCGAGGGGTACAAGAAAAATCCCCAGGCTCGCGCTTTTTCACGCCACCACCCTCCGCGAATAGCCAGCAAAAACGAGCCAGCCTCCACCACAAAAAACATGGGCGCAATCAGAAACAAGGTCGCAAGCTTATAATAACTCAAGAGAAATACGAATCGATTGCGCTCCATCCAATAAAATTTCTTAATACTCTTGGAAAACACGTAGTAGTGATAGACGACGCTCGAAGGATCAACCACCACCTTCCATCCCTGTAACCGCGCCTGAAAGGAAAGATCCATGTCTTCGTGGTACATGTAAAATTTCCCATCAAACAACCCCGTTTGCTCAACCATCGCCAAACGCACGAGAAGCGCTGCTCCCGTTGTCGTTGGAACAATCAGGTCTGGATTCGATACTCGTTCACGAGCAAGCGATGCTTCAACCTCTGTTAAAAGCGCATGGTTGCCCTTCGCGAACCCATAGCCTAAGAAATGATAGCCATTTCCATAGCTGTTCACTCGGTCTTTCGTTTGTCCCAAGAGAACAAAGGACTGCACTAATCCCACAGCAGGATCCGCCTCCGCTCGCGCCACGGCATTCCGTAAAAAATCCGGATCCACTTCTGTATCCTGATTTAACAAAAACACATAGTCACACCCATGCGCCTTGGCAATCTCAAGGCCTACATTATTCGCCCCCGCATAGCCTTTATCGACGATATTTTTTTCAATCGTCATCGATGGCAACGTTTTCCCCGCCTTCGGCATCCAATCACGCTCAATAAATGGCCAACTTGCCCCATGCGCAGAAGGGTTCTCGACACAAATAATCTCCCAACGGTCGAGCGGATAGCGCACCTTCTCAAGAGACGTCATACAGCGAGGAATTTCCACCGCCGAATCTTTTGTATTATACGTGAGATAAATCACGGCAACCCGAGGCCACAACGCCGACGCATCCAACGAGAAAGAAGAAGGTTCCATAGGAAAGAGGGGTCTAAAGCCACTTAAACGAATATTTCGCCCAACTAATAATATGAGCGCGTGCAATCGGATTATAGATAAGGTTCTTAAAGAAATTCGCAATTCGCGCCGACTCTTTCCCATGAAAATGCTGCAATGTCGCTTCTGGATAATACACGACTCCGTATCCTAGTTCTTTTGTACGACGACAAAGATCGATATCTTCAAAATACATAAAGAACCGATCATCAAACCCGCCAAGTTTTTTCCAAACATCGCCCCGCATAAAAAGCGCGGATCCCTGCATCCAATCAACCTCTCGCTCCATCACATGATCATAATCGCGCATCGCAAAATGATCAGCATAGCGCTTGCCAAAGGGGGTATGTGCTAACACCGTACGCTGCACAAACGGCATATACCACGCCGGAAAGCGTCGACACGTCTCTTGCAACCTGCCATCAAAGTAAAAAATCTTTGGCCCTACGATCCCAACCTTAGGATGCGCCTGCAAGTACGCATACAAACGCGAAATAATGTTCTCATCCACCAATTTCGTATCGGGATTTAAGAAGAAGTAATATTCCGCCTCAATCGCCTGCGCTCCCAGGTTGCAAGAGCGTCCGAACCCAAAATCCCCTTCACGCAACAAACACATTCCCCCAGGAAAAAATTCATCGACCAATTCATTCGCATGATAGGCATGGGAGTTATTGTCTACAACCACTAGTTGCGTCTTGAGCGAAGACGTGTCGCACGCTCGCTTCACAGAGGTAAGACAATCAGGATTCAAGTCATTATGGCTCACCATTACAATCGCGACATCCACCTTGGGTCGCTGGGTATCGGAAACATGTCGCGGCAACCGTCGAAGGGTTGCGACAAACGCACGCTTCTCAGAAAGAAACATCCGTTCACGCCACGTGTCACGCAGCATTCGTTTTACAAACACAGGTTGGCGCACAAGCCAATACAACATTTTCATAACCTCCGCCGGAACAAGACCGATTCTATACGTAAAAAGATGCCACCAAGGCACATGCACAAAGAGCGTCCACAGATGGTTGCGATAGGAATAAAAGCTCGCATCATTCAAAGGACGAAGAACGCTCGCAACACTCACTGACTTCAGACCAAACGAACGTCGATGATACGCCCGTGCCGCCGGAAGGACCACGGCATCGTACGCAGCTGCCTGCAAACGCAAAGCCAAATCCACATCCTCTTTATAGATGGTAAACGTATGATCAAACAAACAGCCATCGACGCTCACCTCACGCACCGCCGACAAGCGATACATCGGTAAACACCCACTCACGCCCATTACCCGAAAGGGCTGCACTGGAATCTTTAGAGCGGAAGTATGCTGACCCGCTCCACGATCCGAGACAAATCCTTTCCAGTCCATCGTAATCCCAAGCGAATCAATCACCTCCATTTTTCCTTGCCCCACTTCGTCACGCGCCTCAAAATTCCAACGAAAGATCGTGCCGGTCGTAGATGCACAAAATGGCTGCTGCTCAAGATATCGTATACACGTTTCTAAAAACGCTGGCTCCAACATTGCATCATCATTCAATAACTGAACCGCATCATACGCCTGAGTGTGTCGAGCAAACAGATAATTATGCCCCCCGGCAAACCCAATATTTTCTTCAACGCGAAAATACACAACAGACAAACCCGATTGCTCAATCGCGCGCAAAATTCCCGCCTTATCCTCTGCACTGGAAGCATTGTCCAAAACATACAAATCCCATTCCTTACATGTTTGACGCTGCAAGGACGCAAACAAATACGGCAAGTAGCGCGCACCGTTATAACACGTGAGTTGCAAAGCTAATTTCATAGATAATGAGAACGCACCGCATCACGAACATCTAAAAGCGCGGACGCACACAAGGCAAACGGCCTCAGAATAGCCAACACCGCGTACTGCCAAGACGAATGCCACTTACGAAAAAATAACAACATGCTCGCGGTAAAAATACGCTGTTTTTCCAAATGCTTCATTTGTGCAAACCCCTTACCCACATAGTCATGCGCCGACACCTCCGCCACATACCGGATACGCAAACCGGCCACACGCGCACGCTTGCAATAATCCACTTCTTCGAACCATAGGTGGTAACGCTCATCTAAATATCCCACCGTTTGAAGCAACGCTCGTCGAAAGGCAAAGAACGAACCCCGCACATGCTCGACATCTTGTGTGCGAGAATAGTCAAAATCAGAATAGAGATAGCGCTGATTGATCTGAGGGAACAAATGAGGAAGCTTGAGAAGGATCATGAGCTGAGATAAAAAATCCGGATCACGCCGCACCGAGCCGATCGGTTGGCCATCCTGGCCAATCAAACGAATCCCCATCACTCCAATCCCCGTATCGTTAGTAAGGATGCGATACGTAGCATCCAAAGCTCCCGGCTCAACCAACATATCCGGATTAAGCAAAAGAACCACCTCACCCCGAGCTAAACGCAAGGCCTGGTTATTCGGACCCGCAAACCCAGCATCCCACGCATTCGTGATAAGATGAACCTGAGGGAATTCCGCTCGCACCATCTCCGCCGTCCCATCATGCGAATCATTATCGACCACAAATACCTCACGCGTTACGGTATCAGCAAGAGAGAAAAGACGCTGTAAATTCGCCCGCAAAAGCTCGCGGACGTTCCAACTGACAATAATCACGCTCAGCTGAGGAGAGCGGGAGAAAGGCTCCCCTGAGATAGATTTAGTTGACATAGCAGACGCGCTTTCCTAACATACTAAAATTAGCCAAAAAACATCCTTATCCTATGAGCGCATCCTCCATTCGTCAAGCTATCCCTGTCGTTATTTTATGCGGAGGAACGGGCACTCGCCTGCGCGAAGAAACCGAGTTTAAGCCTAAACCCATGGTCGAAATCGGTGGTCGACCTATTTTATGGCACATCATGAAGATCTATGGCCATTTTGGCTATAAAGATTTTATCTTGTGCCTTGGTTATCGCGGCAATCAAATTAAAGATTATTTCTTAAACCACAAACATCTCTCAAGAGATTTTCGTCTTGATCTAAAAACAAACACCACCACCCTACTAAATGCAGAAGATAATGACGATTTTCGAATCACCTTTGCGGAAACAGGACAAGCGACATTAACAGGCGAACGACTTCTCATCGCTTCAAAATACATCGAAGGCGATCACTTCATGCTCACCTATGGAGACGGTGTCTCCAATGTGAACATCCACGAACTCCACGACTTCCACAATCAAAAGCGCTCAAACAATGACGTTCTCGGCACTATTACCGGTATCCACCCTAAATCCAAATACGGCTTGCTGAACCACAACGAAAACCACCTCATCACCCAATTCACCGAAAAACCTCGCCTACCTGATTACACGAACGGCGGATTTATGGTCCTACACAAAAACTTCCTCTCCTACTGCAAACCCAACCAAATGGTAGAAGAAGCCCTCATCGATGCCAGTCGCGACCAAAAAATCTCGGTTTTTCCTCACGAAGGGTTCTGGCACAGCATGGATACCTACAAAGACAAAGAAGATTTAGAAGCGCTCTGGAAAGACGATCCAAAGTGGAAGATCTGGTCGGAATAATTCCAACATAAAATACCAACCCCACGACACACGCATCGTGGGGTTTATGGTAATTTGACCGCATTGACGATAAAGGCAATAAAACGGTAAAGTCCCACACAATCCTTATGAAACAACTCGTCTACTCACAAGCCCGAAAGCAGTTTTGGAATAACCGCAACGTCTTTATTACAGGCGGATTTGGACTCCTTGGCGCTACCCTAGCAGAAATGCTCTGCGATCTTGGCGCACGCCTAGTAATGCTTAAGCGCGACCATGTCCCTTCTAGCCGCTTCTTCGAGACAACCGCTGCCAAACAAGCCAATATCGTGCATGGCGATTTTGAAAACTACGACACCGTCTATCGCGCTCTCGCAGAATACGAAGTAGACACGATTTTTCACGTCGGAGCGCAACCCATTGCCCCGGTCGGCAATCGCGCACCTCTCCCAACGCTGCGCACCAACATCATGGGGACGGTAAACGTCCTCGAAGCCGCCCGCAACAATCCAACCGTAAAACGCATCCTGGTTGCCTCTTCTGACAAAGCCTACGGCCCTCAACCCGTCCTCCCCTACACCGAAGACGCTCCCCTCAAAGGCACCCATCCCTACGACGTCTCCAAATCCTGTACCGACCTTATCAGTCAGATGTATTTTAATACCTACAAACTTCCGGTCTGTGTCACACGCTGCGGCAACCTCTACGGCCCAGGCGACCTCAACTGGCAACGCATCATCCCTCAAACCATTCGCCACATTCTACACGGAGAACAGCCCCTGATTCGCAGTGATGGGAAGTTCATTCGCGACTACTTCTTCATCCGCGACGCGGCCGATGCTTACATCATGCTTGCCGAAAACATGGAACGACCAGAAATTGTCGGCCAAGCCTTCAATTTCAGCACTGGCAACGGTATGTCCGCATTAGCCATCGTCGATCATGTCTTACAAGCCATGAAGAGCGACCTTAAACCAAAAATCTTAAATGAAGCCAAGTCAGAAATCCCCGAACAAACCTTATCAAGTGAAAAAGCCGCCCGTCTCTTAGGCTGGAAAACACAATTCACGATCGAAGAAGGGATGGCAGAAACCGTCGAGTGGTACACCAACTACTTCAAAAGAAAGGCTGGGGAATCAGGCGTAAACGCCTTCCCCGATGGAATGATGTAATATTAAAATATGTCATCCACCATTGAAGGGGTCATCGTCACTCCTCTCAACATTATCCCCGACGAACGCGGACAAGTCATGCACGTCCTCCGTAAAGACGCCCCAGGCTTCAGCCAATTCGGAGAAGCCTACATCTCCTGCGTCTATCCGGATGTCACCAAAGGCTGGAAACTTCACAGTATCAACATCGGCAACCTCACTGTCCCCATCGGTCGCGTAAAATTTGTCCTCCATGACCTACGTGAAGGCTCATCAACAAAAGGGAAAACGGACGTCATCTTCCTCGGCGACAACAACTACCAACGTTTAACGATTCCCCCAGGAGTCGCCTACGCCTGGAAAAACCTTCTCCCAACCACCGCATATATTCTCAACTGTTCCTCAGAGGTATTCGCTCCCGGCGAAAGCAGCAATCTCCCCCTCTCAGACATACCCTACGAATGGTAAAAAGAACCTACCCGCCCCAAACGGGTATTTTCTTTCTCCAACCCCTACTGGATCTGAACCCCAAACCCCCTTATACTCCCTCTATGCCTCATATTGTCATCATCGGCGCCGGATTCGTTGGCCTTTCGACCGCCCGCCAACTCCGCAAACAAAAACCCTCTCTTTCAATTACTTTAATCGACGCAAAAGATACATTCCTCTTCACCCCTCGCTTGATCGATGCTCTTCAAAGCAGCGAATACCCGCGTGAGGCTTATCGCGCCGATCTTCGCACCATCGCTAAAGACGAAGGTTTTCCCTTCATCCAAGGCTACGTGAGCAACGTTGACCGCGAAGCAAAGAAGATCGAGTATATCCCCTCGACCTCAAACGAAGTAAAAGAAACGCTCTCTTATGATCTCCTCGTCCTCTCACAAGGTGCCCAACCTTGTTTCTACGGCCTCCCAGGGGTCGCAGAGCACAGCCTCCCCCTCAAAACGGAAGATGACCTCCACCACATCCACGACCGCGTACGCACGATCCTAAAAGAGGCCGAGACACTACCATCTGACCAAGAAAAAAAACGTCACCTCGCCTTTGCAGCCGTAGGCGCAGGACCGAGCGGCGTCGAAGGTATTTGCGCCCTCAAGCTCTTCGTCGAAACACTGTGCGATAAAGACTTCCCCTCTCTAAAGCCTCACCTTTCCTGGACCCTCATCCAAGGTGGACCACAAATCCTTCCAGGCTTCCCGACAAAACTCGTAAACGGGGCAAAAATCGCCTTAGAACGTCAAGGCATCTCTGTCCAAACAGGCGTGAGTGTCACAGGCATGAACAAGGGCGAGATCCTGACTGCCCAAACCTCGATCTTTGCCAACCTGATCCTCTGGACTGCTGGTATCGAAGCCGTAAACCTCAACATTTCCCCCAAAATCCAAACAGAGCGCGGCGGCTATCTTCCTGTGGATCACACGTTTGTCATCGCTCCCAACATATTTGGGGCGGGCGATGCCGTCCTCTATCGAGAAAGCAACGTCGTCATTCCAAAGAACGCGCAAACCGCCATGCGCATGGCAAAAACCGTCACTCAAAATATTATAAACACGTTAGAAAACCAACCATTAAAGACATTTCGCTACTCATCCAAAGGTAATATCGTCACCGTCGGCAACACCGGCTTCCTCGATGCAAAATACTTCATTCTGAAAACTCCTTTCGCTCTCTATCTGCGCAACTTCCTCTACCGCCTCCGCTTCTGGCAAATGACCGGCAAGTAGAAAACAAAAAGACGAGCTGAGCTCGTCTTTTTAGTATGTCATTTATTTTTTACCGCCCTGAACGACGTGGCGAATTCGCACGACGACGTGGGTAGTTACCATGTGCGTCTGGTGCACTCGTTGCAGCAGTGGCGTAACGATCACGAAAGCGGCCACGAGACGCCCCCTGAGAAGAAGATCCGCCACGAAATGGACGAGAAGATCGTTCTTGACGCTCTGGCGCTTCAAAAGCTGGACGTGGAGGTGCCGCCGGCAGTTCCGCCGGTAAGTTCGTCTGTGGGATCGCCTTACGGGTCAAACGTTCAATAATACGAAAATCACCACGTTGGTCAGGCGTAGCAAATGACATGGCACGCCCCTCCATTCCCGCACGACCCGTACGGCCAATGCGGTGCACATAATCTTGCGCGTCATCTGGAAGATCGAAGTTAACAACCAACTCAATCCCCTTCACATCAATACCACGTGCCGCAATATCCGTCGCAATCAAGACGCGGTACTTGCCAGAACGAAACCCTTCCAACGCTTCACGACGCTGAGCAAGAGAACGATCAGAGTGAATTTCAGCCGCTGCATGGCCCATCCCACGCACATCGCGGGTAATTTTTTTGGCGCCATGACGCGTGCGAGAAAACACGATCACCGATCCACGAACCTCAGACAAGACATGATTTAGCAAACGAATCTTGTCTTCTTTTTTCACAATAAAAATTTCTTGCTTCACGCGTTCAGCGGTTGTCCCTTGAGGAGCAACCTCAACACGCAATGGTTGACGCATATGCGTCGCCGCCATCTTCGTAATCTCCGATGGCATGGTTGCCGAAAACAACATCGTCTGGCGTTCCTTAGGCACACGTAATAAAATTTTATTGAGCTGAGGAGCAAATCCCATGTCAAGCATGCGATCCGCTTCATCAAGGACGAGTACATGTACACGATCCAAATTAAGGGTTTTCTGTTCCAAGTGATCAACTAAGCGTCCAGGAGTCGCAATGATGACATGGGGCTTGGCACGTAACGCGTGAATCTGTGGGTTCATGGGCGCGCCACCAATTAAAACGGCCGTACGCAATCCGATCGCGCGACCAATGCGGCGAAGATTTTCTTCCACCTGGATCGCGAGTTCGCGCGTTGGTAAAAGGACGAGACCCTGACCCTTAGATTGAGCCAAGCGCTGGATCATCGGCAAACCAAACGCCAAGGTTTTTCCGGTTCCCGTTTGCGCAATACCAACTACATCCTTGCCATCAAGGGCAAGAGGGATAGCACGTTCTTGAATTGGCGTTGGGGTGTGAATCTTGAGTTGGCTGAGAGCGTCAAGCAATCCCGGAGCAAGACCAAGGCCAAAAAAGATTGGGCTCGTCGTTGTAGGGGCTGGAGGGAGAGGTGGAGCCTTAGGGATAGGAGGGGGAGGAACTGTAGAGCGTGTATACATAATGACAAACAAGTATCCTAAACGGGATACAACGTGGTCTTAATTTAAAATAAACTTACCCGACCAAAAAGAAGGGTGTGTCCTTTACGGCCTCAGGACCTGAGGGAAGAGGACATCTGTTTTTAAGAGCCATCCAAGCGACATAACGAGTCGCAATCGATAGATGATAGCGCCAAGAAACAAATGCCCTTTTACAATAAAAGTGCTCAACCGAGCACATTTTCATGACTCAAGAACCAGGGGGAAGGACCTTCCTCGAAAAGGCCTCCCACCCCAGAACTCGCTAAGTTAACCACAAAATCAGGATTTTGTCCAGTCCCACCCCGCTGCAGGATCCGTATGCTCTCTTTTCCGTTCCTGATAGAGTACTCCTCATGATCAAGCTTTTTAGATCGTCATGGATAAGTCTCATCATCCCCATCCTCGCGTATATCCTTGGACTAGCCTATATCTGGCAACGCTGGCAAGGATTAGATGGTGGGGCATGGCACCAATTCACCTATGGATTGGATGACGCTTACATTCACTTAGCCTACGCAAAACATCTCGTCTGGTCAGGCGTCTGGGGAACAGACGTAACGACGTTCACCCACGCCTCTTCATCACCGGGCTGGGTGTTCTTACTAGCACCCTTTGCTCTGTTAGTTCCAGGCTACTTAGAATACATTCCTCTCGTTTTAAATGTCCTCGCGAGCCTATGGGTGATCCGAGAAGCAACTCTTTTTTTACGTCTCCTCTGTCCCCGTTTCTCAGAAGCAGCGACAGGAATATTCGTCGCGATTCTCTTGCTCGCCGCTTCCCTACCCTCATTAACCTATACCGGCATGGAGCACATCATGCATATCGGCTGCATCTTAATTGCGCTACGACTCTTCTTTCAAACACCCCGTGCGCGCCTCTGGCAGATAGGCCTTTGGATATTTCTCGCGGGTGCCTTTCGTATCGAAACCCTTTTTCTCGCCGGTTTTCTGGGGTTAATCCTCCTCTTTGAACGCCGAGTCCTGTCTGCCATTCTGATTAGCATCTCATCTGCGATTCCGGTTACTGTCATGGGGCTAGTCGCAAAGATACATGAAGAGACCTTCTTGCCCCATTCACTCCTCATGAAGACCTATCTTGGCTCAAGCCATGTCCAGTCTTTTTGGTTATCGACCAAAGAACAATGGCGCATCGTCTTCGTCCAGAATTTTCCCCTCTTTGTCCTCATCGTTGTAACCATCCTCTTAACCCTCATGATATGGAAGATTTTACCCCGCTGGAAAAAACACCTTAGCCTCCTTATCATCGGAACAACCCTTGTACATACACAAGCAGCCGCAACCAGTGGTGGCTGGTATCGCTACGAAGCCTATCTCGTCGTACTCCTCTTATGTCTCGTCTATCTAGGGATACACGAATTCATATACCAACCGCACGCCACAAAAATCCGATATACTGTTTGCCTCCTGATAGGAATTGTGACTGTGTGGCCTCTCTGGCAGCGAGGTTCACTACTTCTCACCCAAACACACCTCGCCATGAAGGATATCGCTGCCCAACAACGCATGATGGCCCAGTTGGTTGAGCGTCATTTTCGCGGAAAAATTATTGCCGCCAACGATATTGGAGCTATTTCCTACACAGATGCAGCCCGTATTATCGATGTATGGGGGTTAGGCGTAGGCAGCAAAAAGATCATTGAAACTCGGCGCGAGGGAACATTAACCACAGAAACCATCGACGCCATTCTTAAAGAAGAACAGGCCGAAATAGCCATGATCTATAAACAGGCCCTGCCTCGTGGCCCCATTCCCGCCAGCTGGATCCTCGTTGGAGAACGCGTTACCCAGGGAAAAGCCGTGGTGAGTAATCCTCATGTGTTGTTTTATGCGCTTCAACCAAACCACGTTCAACCCTTAATGAGAGCTTTACAGGAAGAAGCATCTTCACTTCCACCCTTCGTGACACAAACCATTCACAAGTAC
>CAZIQG010000024.1:0-15964 GCA_964541725.1 uncultured Gammaproteobacteria bacterium | reverse complement strand
TCCTCGGCGACCGTCGGCGCATCCCGCGGCGCGACGTCCGTCTGTGCGCTGTCGGTCACCGTCGTCTCGGTCACGTTGACGTCGGGACGGGTGATGGTGCCGGTGTCGACGCTCGCCGTGTCGGTCGGCGGGGCTGCGTCCGTCTCGGGCGCGGGGCTGCTCATCGAGCCGGTGGCGGTCGAGCTGCAAGCGGCGAGGATCGCGAGGGTGAGAGCGAGGCCGGTGGTGCTGTGGTTCACGGTGGTATCCTTCTCTTTCTTTGAATGATCGACTGACTGCAAGGGGATGGCGTATGCCTTAACGTCGAATCTTCGACGCATATCCCTTTTCACTGATCGTCAGAACACGAGGTTCTAGGCGAAATACTAGCTAAGTTAGCCAATTTTTCCGCCTACGACCTCCTGAAGGCGTAGGTTGGATAGAAATAATATAATACCCTAAAAAAGCGATTTTGTCAATCGTTTCATCAGAACCCCCTAGCCCTATTCCTCTTACGGCATTGACGACACTGACGACAAAAATCCCTCTTAAACAACGACTTCGAGTTTCTCCCATCGCTTCATCTCCACGAGCAACCGATTCCATTGGCTTCGGACAAGGTCTACCAACAAAAACATCCCGATTCATCTCGGGGTGTTTTTGTATTTCATGGAACATCTCGAATAAAACAAAAGACCACCATGAAGGCGGTCTTTTATGATAATGATGACTACTCTTATTTAATCGAAGCAATCACTTTGTTATTGAGATCAATCCCAGCCTGGTATGGCGTCATCTTGTACAGCACTTCGATAAGATAGCGCTTGCCGTCTTTGATGAAGATGTATTGCATGTCTGGGCACGTTTCCCCATCACACATTTCTACAATCGAAGAGACGCGTGGATTCACCGTATTCTCTTTGCGGCTGTCGGCGTATTGGCGGTCGTCGATTCTACGCATGACGAGCTCGTAGCCTTGGAAACCGCGGGAGTCGATTCCGATGCGACGGCTGGCGGAGGAGGAAATGCGGAGGTTGCGTTGACCGGAAGCGAATTCGTCTTCGTAGGTGGTGGCGGAAAGATTTTTTGGATAGGAGATAGTCACCCCTTCATACGTCATACTGGCCCATTCTTCCGCTTGAGGGGCAGGAGCCACTGGGCGCGCAGGTTCCGCGACAGGAGCCATGGCATTTCCCGGCGCAGGAACTTGAGGAGCTTGCCCTGCTGGCATCGGAGAAGGGGTGGGAGAGGTTGTACGTGCCATCACGAGGGCGTTTACCAACTCGCGTTGAGCATCCCGGGCTTGGTTTTGTCCTTGCACCACGAGACCCAATGCTCCGAGTGAAATAATTAAAGAGACCACGACCAGGGCGATCAAAACTCCGTTTGAATTACTCGCGGAAGGTGATTCGTTCATAAAATAGACTAAGGATGAATATGCCTAAGATTATACCATCAATACTACTACGCGACAATGTGTCTAAGCCATTCTCTTTGCAGTTTCGCTCGATTAAATGCTAGGATTTCTGCATGGCTCTCACCTTCTACGTCGCTGGCTCGCTCGATAAAGGCAGCAAGATCAAAGAAACGATTACCCTCTTAGAAGAAAAAGGTCACACCATTTCTTTTGATTGGACGATCCATCCTGCGCTTAAGCCGTATCACGAGCATCTCGACCAAGTCCCCCTCTTCGCGCAGAAGGCGCTGAATGGAGCAAATGAGTGTGATGTCTTTTTACTGTTTCCGGATGAAGTGGGTGGTGTTGGTCAATTCGTGGAATTGGGAGCGGCGATTTTTTCTAAACGCGTGCGCAGTATTTTTATCATTGGACCGCACAACCAACGCTCGCTCATGTTTTTTCATCCACGGGTACAACGCGTCGACTCTTTGGAGGAAGCGCTAAAAACCCTTTGAACCTCACTTACTTCATTTGCCCTTTGCGCCACTCTTCGATTTTTTTGTGGTCGCCGGAGAGCAGGATTTCTGGAACACTCCACTCTACGCCTTTTTTGATTTTGTAGATTTCTGGACGCGTATATTGAGGATATTCAAGTAGGCCTTCGACCGTGTGTGATTCCGTATCGAGCGAAGCTTCTTTGCCGAGGACACCGGGACGCAGACGCGCGACCGCATCGGTCATGACGAGCGCCGCGAGTTCGCCACCCGTTAAGACGTAGTTGCCAATGGAGAGCTCTTCATCGACGAGATGCTGAGTAACGCGTTCGTCGATGCCTTCGTAGCGTCCACAAATAAAGACGAGACGCTCAAACTCACACAGGCGACGAGCATCGGCTTGGGTGAAGGTCTTGCCTTTGGCACTCGTGAGAATGACGCAGGTTTTTTTGCCTGCAGCGGTTTTTGAACCATCCGCTTTGCGGACTTTGAGGGCTTTTAGCGCTTTGTGGATCGGTTCGACTTTCATGACCATGCCCGGCCCTCCTCCAAAGGGGCGATCGTCGACGGTTTGGTGACGGTCATCTGTCCACTGACGGAGGTGATGCGCCTTGAGATCGAGTGCGCCCGCTTTTTGTCCACGACCAAGAATAGAGCCGCTCAGATACGGCTCTACCATCTCCGGAAAGATGGTGATGACGTCGACGCGCAAGGGCTTACGTTTCATGTCTAGTAGACTAACCTCCCTTAGAAAAACAAACAACCCCGCTTGGGATTGTTTGTTTTTTTCTCTCAGGTATTCAATTCGGCATTTTTTATACTCGATACTGGATACCCGATACACGATACTTTTCTAGATTCCAAGGTCGCTCAAGTCGGCATCCGTGACCAAGCCGGCTTCGCCGTGGCTCGCAGGAGCGGCGCCAGGTGCAGCGGCACGAGGTACTTTGCGTTCTTGGTGTTCGCGGCGAGCGTCCTCTGGTTCGTAGATTTTCATGTTGACGCGGGCGTTGGCTTTGGCACCCACGATTTTGAGCAAGATACGCAAGGCACGAGCCGTTTGACCGTCGCGACCGATGACATATCCCATGTCTTCTGGATTGACGTGGAGGGTCAACAAGACCCCGCGTTCATCGACCGTGCGTTCGACTTTGACGTCGTCGGACTTGTTCACGACCGATTTAACCACGTACTCAAGAAATTCCTGATCAAGAAACTGTTCAGCCATAGCGGCTTTGAGCCATCCCATCCGACCTGCAAGCAGATCCCCGAGACGGCAGTCATAAAGGATAAGGAGTTAATGCCCAGATGGGCTTGTCTCTAAGCTAGCAAAGAATCAGGGAGGGGGCAATACGAGATAACGTCAAAGGTTAAAATGCAAAGACCAAAGATTTTCCCTCATTTCCGTCATCCCGAACGAAGTCCGACGGAGAGAGGGATCTCGCAAGCGGGTAGCCTGTCGCTACCTGTCTCCGGTCGAGATTCCTCAGTCGTCGCGGACTCCTCCTTCGGAATGACGGGGTGCTAAGACCCACAAAGAGGGGTATTGACTTTGTGGGCCGATTCCTCTACTCTTGGGCGCATGTTGACTATCCGTTTAACCCGTGTCGGGAAAACCAAGCAGCCCCAGTACCGCTTTATCGTTTCTGAAAAAGCACGTGATCCTTGGGGCAAAGCTTTGGAGATCTTGGGGACCTACAACCCCCTGACCGAGCCAGCTGGCTTTAAGGTCGAAGAAGAGCGTATCCACCACTGGATCTCCAAAGGAGCCCAATGTTCTGATACCGCTTGGAACTTGTTTATTGAACACAAACTCGTCAAAGGCGAGAAGCGCAAGATGCAGTCCGTATCTAAACGCCGGAAGGAAAAGCTCGCCAAAAAAGCGGCTTAACCTCAACAATATCAACCCCTTCGGGGGTTGTTTTGTTGTTAAAAACACAAGACCCGACGCAGAGGCGACGGGTAGGTCAGAAAAATGAGCGAGGTTCAGATGCGACCGCGGCGCAGCAGCGCGGGAACCGCTACAAAAAACATAAATGCGAAAAGAACCGTGAAAAAGAGGATGCCGGCTACCTCCTGGGCCGGAAAGGCCCTGTCGAAACCGTCGCGGTGATGGGTTACCGCGAACCCTGCCTCTTTGTTCATACGCCTCTTCTTGTGCCCAGGGACGCGGACACGCACGCGGAAGGCTCATCGAGAATTGCCTCCCCCTTCTCTTGTCCATCTCGATTGGTGAGAAACACTAACACATATCTCTTGATCTTACCAGCCCCCGGACAACAAAAAACACCTCTTCTTGGAAAAGATGAGGTGTTTTTTCGCTTAATGAAGAGCTTATTTCAAGGTTGCCTTGGCACCAGCTTCTTCGAGCTTCTTCTTCATGTCTTCGGCTTCGGCTTTGGAAGCGCCTTCTTTCACGACTTTAGGAGCAGCGTCAACCATATCCTTCGCTTCCTTCAAGCCCAAGCCCGTGATTTCACGGACGACCTTGATGACGCCAATCTTGTTAGCACCGGTTTCGGTCAATTCAACATTGAAGGAGGACTTTTCTTCGGCAGCAGCGCCAGCGCCGGCAGCAGCAACAGCCACAGGAGCCGCAGCAGAGACACCCCATTTTGCTTCGAGCGCTTTAACAAGCTCAGCAACTTCGAGGACAGACATCTTTTCAAGACTTGCAACGAGGTCAGCGAACTTAGCTGGAACCTCTGGCTTCATTTCGTCGGACATAATAAATGATAGTATCGGGTATCGAGTATCCGGTATCCAGTATTGGGAACGAAGATCAACTTTCATTCTCGATACTGGATACACGATACTCGATACTTTTATTAATTAAGCAGCTGTGGAACCACCTTCTTGCTTTTCGCGGTGCGCGTTCAAAACGCGAACGAAGGCAGCGGCAGGACCATTGAAGACGTTGAGCAATTGGCCCAAGAGTTGAGACTTGCTTGGCAACTTGGACAAGGAGATGGCGTACTGGGCGTCGATGAACTTGCCATCAAAGATCCCTCCGACCAATTTGATAGGCGCATCTTTGCCTGCTTCTCCGATGAGTTTGGCAGGAGCCATTTCATCTTCGTGAGCGAAGGCGGCACCGACCATTCCGGATACCTTGCTGAAGTCGACTTCGTAGCCGGCTTCTTTGGCAGCGATCGCGAGAAGGGTCTTTTTGGCGACGACATAGTCGACCTTGGCACCCGTGAGTTGCTTGCGCATCCCCGTCATTTTAGCGACGGTCATGCCCTGGTAATCAGCGAACATGATGGACTTCCCGCTCTTGAAGAGCTGGGTCAGTTCCTGCAAGGATTCGCCTTTCTGTGCACGTGTTTTTGGCATAAACGTGACGTTCTAGGTTATGAATGAAATCGACCTTTTACTAAAACAACCGCGGAGCCATGTCCTGCGGATGCGTGTTTTTGTGAGAAAGCTCACAAAAGAATGCGATCCTCGGCAGGGTGGCTTTTGGCCAACTTATGCGCTTTTTTGCGCCGCCTGCTGTCTTTGGACTCTGGTTGTTAGGGCAGAATGTAGCGGATTATGGGCAAGGCGTCAAGGGGAAAAGAGGGAACCTGCGTTGCTTTACAGGAATAAAAGAATATGTAAGGCTCCCCGCAGGAAAGGAGGTGTCCTACTTATGGACCCTCAACAGAGACTGGAGCTCCTGTTCGAACTCGCGGGCGTCGAGTTCAAGCCCTTCGGGCTCTACATCACGCCCTCGTTCCCCAACGCCTACGCAGGGCTCGTGCTCCCGGATGGTCGCGTCTCGGTCGGGGTGTACCGCGACTTCGGCTGCGACGACCTCAACAAGCTCGCTCATGTCACCGCGCTCGGCCTCAGGCTGGTCATCTTCCCCGAGCGGTTCGGCGAGGTGCTGGGTGACCCTGCCGCTCGCTGGGTGATCAACGGCGTCAAGGCCGCCCTGGTCGAGAGGTCGCGGGTCATCCAGCACGCCGTCGGTCTCGTGGACGGGGACGGGAAGATCACCCGCATCGCGGCGCCGCCGTACTCGGGCCTCGACGATCTGCCGCACGTCGAACGTGAAGCTGCGGAAGCGCTGATCTACCCCCCGCCTGACAACCGCTAGTGTCTACATCTTTCTCCTCATCTTACGACGCATCCCTGCGTCGATTGTGTTTTTTATACACCACGAGACTTTACAAGAACACATAAAAATGCAACTGCGCTAGACGTGAAAGGAGGTATCTATGGAAGATGCTGCGGAAGTGCTGCGCGAACTATTTCGCGCAGCCGCGGTCGATCCTCATTCTGCTGCAATCCCTCAGGGAGATTTTACTTCAGCGGTATACGTCGGCTTCTTCGAGGCTGCAGACCAAAGTGCTCGCCTGTATCTTCTCCGGCACGAGATGTCGGAAGAGGATGTTCGCGCGCTGGTTCAGGCTGCGGCTGAACACAACCTCATGATCGTCGTCACGGTTTTTCCGGCGGCGATCGGAGTATCGCTGCCGGAGGCTCGCTTTCTTCAAAAGCCGATCGTCCTGCCCTATGAGAAGCTCAGGGAAGAGATCGTTTGCCACTCCGATATGACTGCCACGGTCGTGTACCCCAGCTGGGCGGGCAACGTCCGGGCTCCAGACGTCAGGCAGTCTCTGGTAAACCCGCCGCCGCATACCCCTTAACAGCTAACAATCTTTCTTTTCTGATCTTGATGACGCATTTCTTGCGTCTATTGCTTTTTATGGAGGAGTGCGTGTCTTTACAAGAAGAGAAAACTGTGTGACGGTCTAGATTCGGAAAGGAATGGTCGGCATGATTCCAATGCAAGAAGAAGTACAGCGCCTGTTCGAGGAGGCTGGCCTCGAATTCTAGCCGCTGGCGCCGGAGAGGACTTCCCTCATCCCGGCCGGCTACATCGGTACGGTTCAGGAAGACAAACGGGTGTTCATCGCGGCACGCCGTGACGTGGCTCCTGATGAGTTCTGCCTGCTCGCGCGCAGGCCACTCAAAAGCTTGGCGTCACCCTGCTCATCTTCCCCGCCGTCGCGTTTCTCTGCGCGGAGCAGATGGTCGAACCCGAGCTCGCTGCGCAGCAGGTAGCCTGTGTGATCCATGCGGACGGAAGCATGACGTTTGTTGAATGGAAACAGCCCAAAGAATTCGAGTGGACACCGCCCGAAGACGCGATCCACGTCACCCGTGGCCAGGCTCAAGCAACGATCTATCGCTGAACCCATTCACCCTTCCTTTTCTCCATTTCTTCCTCATCTCTTACGACGCATCTCTGCGTCGCTTGCTTTTTATAAAGACAGCCCCAATCCTTTACAGAAATAAAAGAATATGACAGGGTTTAGTCCTGAAAGGGGTGTCACATAATGACACGTGCTGACTGGCAAAGGCTCGTAGAACCCGCCCAACTGAAGTTCAGAGACACGCAGGAAGCATTTCTTTGCGGATATTTTTTCGGGGTACTGCATCCTGATGGAACCTGCTCTCTTTTCGACATCCTTCACCTCACCTTCGAAGACCTCGTGCGCCTCGCAGCAACGAGCTTTAAGCCTCTCGTAGGCTTCCATCCCGGCCTCATGAATTCCCTGGGAGTGGCACGGATCTGCGGGGTCGAGAAGCGTCCTCAGCCTACCTTCCTGAGCTTCGAGGAGGTGTTGGCACACGTCGATGTCATCATCGATGCCACGCAACCCGACAAGATCGTGGGGATCGAGTGGGGTGTGCGCAAGAACCTCCTGAGCGTTCCCCGCGAGCGTGTCACCGAGTTCCTTCGTCGACGTAAGGCGCCTCCCGCTAACTGATCCGATGCGATTCTTTTCTCTTCGACGCCAATATGGCGTCTCTTATTTTATTCGGCCAAAAATCCGCCCGCTTGGATAGACCAGAGGGACTTGTAGAGACCGTCACGTGAAAGGAGGTCATCGTGCTTGCCTTCGTCGAGGATGCGGCCATCTTGCATCACGATGATGCGATCCATTTGCATAATCGTAGACAAGCGGTGTGCAATCGCGATGACCGTTTTTCCCTCCATGAGCTTGGCAAGCGCGTCTTGGATCAAGGCTTCTGATTCAGAATCGAGGCTGGAGGTGGCTTCATCGAGAATCAAGATGGGAGCGTTCATCAAGATAGCTCGAGCGACGGCTACGCGTTGGCGTTCGCCGCCGGAGAGTTTGACGCCGCGCTCGCCTACTAACGAATCATAGCCTTCGGGAAGGGCGGAGATGAATTCGTGGCAATGCGCTTGTTTAGAGGCAGCGACTAGCTCCTCGTCTGTCGCGTCTGGTTTTCCATAACGGATATTGTCTTTGAGAGAACGATGAAAGAGGATTGGATCTTGAGGGACAAGGGCGATATTTTGACGGAGACTATCTTGGGTGACTTTGGCAATGTCTTGGCCGTCGATGAGGATCTTACCTTTGTTCAGATTGAAGAGACGGAGGAGAAGCTTGGTGACGGTGGATTTGCCTGCGCCAGATGAACCGACGAGAGCGATTTTCTCGCCAGGTTTAATCGCGAGAGACACGTCACGCAAGATTTTGCGGCTTGGTGTGTAGGCAAAGTCTAGTTTTTTAAATTCTACGACTCCCTGAGAGACCTTGAGCTGTTTGGCGCTTGGTTCGTCTTGAACATTTGAAACCTTGTCCATGACCTCGACCATTTCTTTGGCGTTCGCCATTTGTTCGTAGATGGTACGGATTAAGCGGCCGAAGTCCCAGACTTGGTTAAAGAGGAGGACAAGATAGCCTTGTAAGGCCGCTAACTCACCGATGGTAAAACGTCCTTGGGTAAATCCTTGCACTGCCCAGCCCATAATCGCGAATTCAATCGCCGTCATAAGGATCGTCTGGATAGCGAGACTGACTTCAAACGCTTGCCAGCTTTTGGTTTGCGCACGACGCTGCTCATCTACGAGGCCGCCATAGGAAACTTGTTCACGTGGAGAGGTGACGAATAATTTAATATTTACGGCATTGGTGAGGACATCTGTTAATAGGCCGCTCGCCTTGGAATCCATCTCAGAACGACGTTCGTCTAAGGGGAGCTTCCAGCGGGAGATGAAGAGGTCTGAGATAAACAAGATTACCGCCCAGACACCGAGCATCGCCCCAAGCACCCATTCCATGCGCCAAAAAATAATGAGCATCCCAAGGAGCGTCACAACGATAGGAAATAGACGCCATAACGTGGGCTCAACGATGTTGTGAAAAGCATCCACAAACCGCGAAGCCTTTTTTACCAGCGCGCCACTCGGTTCCTCCGTGAAGAATTGGTAGGAGTGTTCGAGAATATTCTTAAAAACCGTGCGCTGTAAATCTGCTCCTATACGGGGCTGAATACTGCTCGCAAGTAGCCCTGATGCACGCCACAAGAGCCATATCGTCAGATATATCAAAAATATAGACACGAAGATACGTATGATCGCCTCCCAATTGTATGCACCCGTTTTTTGCATGGTCACGAGCACATCAAAAAGATCTCTGTAATAGAGCGGCAAGACGAGCCCTAATACCATGTTCACGATCACCATGAACAGGATCGCAAAGACGCGCCATTTGTAGACGCGAACATGTTGCCAGTAGATGTGGAGGGCGCGTTTGGCGTAGGGGGTCATAGATAGAAAAACAAAAAACACCTCAGACGTGTATAAGACGTGAAAATCAGTTGTTTTGTTACATTTTATAGCTCATCCACATCTCGCAGGAATGATCCGGAGGCTTTTTTGGGAGGGGTGTCTGTCGCGGATTTCCATACAGTTTTTGTGCCAAGACTGCGGCGTTCACCGGTGTTGTCGATTTGAATTGTGGGTTCATCGGTCCAGGGACTTTCGTTGCCATCGTCACTCCACTCCCCTGTCGACATCCCGGAAGAACCACGACGGACGGTGGCGGTGTGGTACCCACCCGCTTCGCGCAGCTCGACACGCTCGAAGAGACGCGGGGGCACTTCTTCGACGAAGGTGCTGGGCTGGTTGAACATCAACGTGTCATACCCTGTGGTCATGGGATATGTGAGAAAGAGATGTTTGCGGGCTCGGGTGACGGCTACGTAAAACAAGCGGCGCTCTTCTTCCATATCATCTTCCGCGATCGCACGACGCGAAGGAAAGGAACTTTCGGCAAGATGGAGGATGAAGACGGTGTCCCACTCTAGTCCCTTGGCTTGGTGGATCGTGGACAGGACCATACGCTCTTCGTCTTGGAGGCTCGAAGATTTTGCTTCGCGACCAGCAATAACGTCATCGTAGAGGGCGATGTCGTTTAAGAATGGGCCGGCTTCTTGATAGTTTTCGGCAAAGAGAGCGAGCTGCTCGAGGTCTTCTAAACGTTCACGCCAGTTTGGGTATTCGCGCTCGAGATAATCACGATAGCTTGAGCCGGTCACGGCGCGGATCATCGTGGCGGGTGTCTTGCCGGTCGTGAGCATGTCACGAGCAATAGCTTGAAATTCACGCCAACCTTCTTGGGCACGCTTAGGGACGAGGAGGGCGGTTTCCGGAAGAAGGATGCGGGCGAAGTCGGTCGCGGCTTTGGCTTGAGAGGCGATAGCACTTGCGGAAGCATCCCCAATCCCGGTTTGAAGCCCAAGGACGCGTAACCAGGCGACTTCGTCTTGTGGATTGTGGGCGACGCGTAAAAAACAGATCACATCTTTGATGTGGGCGCGTTCAAAGAATTTTTGACCGCCACGATATTCGTAGGGAATATCACGACGCATGAGCTCAAATTCTAAGGCCTGTGAATGGGCGCTAGAACGGAAGAGGACCGCCATGTTGCGAAGAACGGTGCCTTGGTGGCGTAGGGCGAGGATTTGTTCAGCGACGTATTGCGCTTCTTGAGTTGCGGAGGCGCACGGGATGAGTTTTGGTTTATCGCCCTTGGGTTGAACAGCGATGAGATCTTTTTGGAATTGTTCAGTGTTGTGCGATAAAGAAGCGTTGGCCACCTCCAAAATCTGAGGGCTAGAACGATAATTCGTTAATAGTTTAAATATCTTTGTGTCGGGCCATTGATTGGGAAATGACAAGATGTTTTTTACATCGGCTCCGCGAAACGCGTAGATAGATTGAGCGTCATCTCCTACAACCAGAATATTGCGATGCGCTTTGGCAAAGCCAGCCACGATGCGAGCTTGGATGGCGTTCGTATCTTGAAACTCGTCGACGAGCACGTATTTAAAGGGTCCCGAGATGTGCGGGCCATGAACCGGATCTTCAAGAAGGGCGGCCATGGAAGCTAATAGATCATCAAAATCCATGGCGTTGGCGGATTTTTTGCGGAGTTGATATTGAGCCGCAATGGATTCGATGTCGGGAATGAAGGGCGTGAAGTTAGGGTGTTTCCAACCGATGACCGTGTCGATGGGTTGTTGCACGTTGCGGGCGTAGGAAATAACGTCTTGGACGACGGCGGCGGAAGGGAAACGGCGGGCTTTGGGGTCGATCTTTAAATCTTTAAGGATCGCTTTCACAAGATCCCGCGCATCTTCTTGGTCGAGGATGGAAAAACTGGAGGTGTAGCCGATAACTTCGGCGAAGGCGCGTAAAATGCGATTGGCGATGGAATGGAAGGTGCCGCCCCAGATGCCGCGGGCATCTGTACCCAATAATGATTCAACGCGTCCACGCATCTCGCGCGCGGCTTTATTGGTAAACGTTAATAATAAAATGGAGGAAGGATCAAGTCCGTGTTCAAGGAGATAGGCGACGCGATAGGTCAGCGTTCTCGTCTTGCCGGAGCCGGCACCGGCCAAAACTAAGCACGGCCCATCACCCCCGAGGACGACATCGAGTTGTTCTTGGTTTAACTCCTTCGCGTAGTCGATGCGACGGTGATGATTTTCGTTTTGGTTTTGGAGGATGAAGACGGACATAGTTCAGATACAAGGATAGCTGCGCGGGCGGAAGAAGGATATAGGCTATGGGCCCGTACCCCAAGGCTTTTTATTGCCTGCGGAACTCGGTTTCTTCCTGGGAGCCATTTTAAGGTTCTCAAACAGGTCCTCGTCAATAAAAAGCCTTGGGGTACGGGCCCTAGATGAGGGGAGGAACAGGAGGAACTGACGCCTGACGTCTAGTATCCTGCTCTTTGTCGGTTGCGGATGTGGTCCTCGAAGGTGGTGCCGTAGAGGACGTTGTTTTGTTTGTCGGTGAGGAAGTAGCGATAGGAGGTTTTGGTGGGATTGAAGACGGCTTGGAGAGCCGAGAGAGCGGGATGAGCGATGGGACTAGGGGGGAGGCCGCGGTTCTTATAGGAGTTGTAGGCAGTCTCTAGGGTTAATTCTTCGGCGGTGGCGCGGCCGCGATTGGAACCGGTGATATAGGTGAGGGTAGCGTCACTTTGGAGCGCCATTCCCTCTTGCATACGGCGCAAGAATAAGCCGGCGACGATGGCACGGTCTTTGGTGGTCTGGACTTCTTTTTCTACGATTGATGCCAGAATCACAGCTTCATCAAAGCTCTTTAAAGGAGCGGGCAACGCCGTGTCTTTAAATACTTGGTACACGCGTTGATCGAAGATGCTTAACTGTTTACGGATGAGGTTTTCCGGCAGTTCATCTTCCCAGACACGATAGGTATCTGGAAAGAGGTAGCCTTCGAGTGAACGATTGGCGGGCAATGATTGTAAGAAAGGAAATTCGGCACGCCACTTAGGATCAAACGGGGCGGTGTTGCCGGACTGGCCGGTGAAGCCAAGAAACGCTGGGCGCCAAGCGGGGTTTATGGTGGCGAGTTGGTCGGCTTGATTACGCAGATTCCACCCTTCGATGACGCGTATTTCACGTTCGGCGCGCTCTGGGCCGCGAGCAAAAAGCGGGGCGATATCGCTGTAGCGTGTTCCTGGCTGGATCTGATAGGTGCCAGGCTTTGCCTTGGGACTGCGCGCAAGCGCGGTATAGATTCTATAGCCTAATGAGGAATCGATGACGTGATATTCATCTTTTAACCGTTGCGCGACTTCATTGTGGGTTAGCGATTGATCGAATTTGATGATCGCGGGTGAGCCTGGTTCGATCTTGCCGACAAAACTTGAAAAGACCCAGCCTCCAAATTTCCAGAGACACAAAATACCTACACACGCGAGGACGAAATGGAGGAGACGAGACATAGATTAGGCGCGTTTGCGCAACCAGCCGTGACCGAGACGCACGAAGGTGAAGGACAGGACGCCCACGAGAAGTCCAGCTAGAATATCTGAGGGATAGTGCACTCCCGCAGCCACACGGCCAACGGCGACGAGATCAGCGAGGATGAGAGCGACAATTCCCAATGAACGATTCCAGCCAAAAATAGCGAAAGCCATCCCATAAGCAATAGAAGCATGAGCCGAAGGAAAGCTCATGGTGTGCGGGGGAGGAACGAGAACATCCAGCGTTGGATCCGTGATAAAAGGACGGGCTCGCCCGATCGCCCACTCGCTACTGAAGGCAAGACATGCCGCCAAAAGCGTGGACCAGAATACTTCTTTGAGGGCGTGATGAGAAAGCCAGCCTCGTATGCGACCTCCGAGCGCGAGAAGCGCAATGATAAAAATCATCCAGCGGGCGCAGAGTACAACAAGCGACACCATCCAGGGCGCGTGGAGCCAGTCTTGAATGGTGTGCATGAAGAGAAGCTCGGTGGGCATGTAGGGAGTATACAGAATTCGCCCTCAGGCGTCAGGGCGTTGTTTTTGGTTGATACGGGCACAGATCCCTGACGGGGCAGCGCCAGCATTGAGGGGTGGTAGGCTTACAAACATCGCGCCCGAATTGGACGAAGATGCGATTTACCGGTCCCCAGAGATCTTGTGGAACGACACGCATCAATTCTTGCTCGACGGTGACGGAATCTTTTCCCTTGGCCCAACCGAGGCGGTGGGCGATGCGAAATACGTGGGTGTCGACGGCCATAGCGGGAAGTTTGAAGCCATACCATAAGACGCAACTTGCTGTTTTGCGACCGACGCCGGGCAACGTGACGAGATCCTCCATCGTCTTAGGAACATGTCCGTCATACACTTCCAACAAACGAACGGCGAGTGCTTTAATGGCACGCGCCTTATTATGATAGAGACCGATGGAGGAGATGCATTTTTCGATGTCGGTCACATCTGCTTTTGCAAAATCTTGTAAGCGAGGAAAGCGTTTGCGTAAGCCAGGGTATACTTTTAAAACTTGTTCATCCGTTGTGCGCGCTGAGAGCAAGGTGGCAATGAGAGTATCTTCAGGATTTCCAAGATCGACCATGCCTTTGGCGGGATAGAGAGGTTCTAGTATTTTAATAATACGAGACGTCGTTTTTTGGGAGACCATATAATAAAGATCTCGTAATCTCTCTTTCGTCATTCCGAACGAGGAGTCCGCGACGACTGAGGAATCTCGACCGGAACAGGTAGCGGGTTACCTGTTTAGCTGCGAGATCCCTCACTGCGTATGACTCCGTTCGGGATGACGGAGCATAATTGATTATACCAACGCCTGCCCTGTCATATCGGAGCCGGGAGGGATGCCCAGGAGTTTACACACGGTTGGAGCAACGTCTGCCAACATGCCGATGGGTGGGGTGAAGGATAAATCACCACCCACGATATCTCCTCCGGGAGCTTTCATGCCTTCCAGGTCTTTGGCCACGATTAAACATGGAACAGGATTCGTTGAATGCTCTTTATCCATCTCACCCGTGACAAGATTTTTTACTTCTTCGGCGTTGCCGTGATCAGCGGTTAATAGGACGGCGCCTCCCACAAGAAGGATCGCATCGACGATTTGACCAAGGGCTTTGTCGACAGCCTCACAGGCTTTCACCGTAGCCGCTTCGTTGCCGGTGTGGCCGACCATGTCGGGATTCGCAAAATTTACCACGATTAAATCGTAAGAAGCGGCAGAGATTTCTTTAACGATGCGGTCGGTGACTTCGAAGATCGACATTTCTGGGGCTTGGTCGTAGCTCGACACGCGCGGAGATGGCACGATGACACGCTCTTCCCCAGGGAAGGCTTCTTCGCGCATGCCATTCAAGAAAAAGGTGACGTGCGCGTATTTTTCCGTTTCGGCGATATGGAGTTGGCGTAGACCCGCCTCCGATACGACACGTGCGAGGCACTGTTCGATAATGTAGGGAGGAAAGGCGACTTCGACGGGCAAATCTTTTTCATATTCCGTCATGGTCGTGTAGAACATGCGGGTGAGATAGGTTTGACGTTCGAATTTTGTGAAGGTCGGTAAGCAAAAGGCTTTGGTGATTTGGCGCATGCGGTCGGGACGGTAGTTAAAAAAGATCACGCCGTCGCCGGGAGCCATGATGCCTACGGGTTTATTTTCTTTGGTGATGACGGTGGGAACAAATTGTTCATCGTAAACTCCTTTGGCATAGGAAGCCTCGATCGCATTATGCGCGCTGTCTGACATCTCACCACGGCCTGCAGCCACGGCTTCGTAGGTTTTTTGGACACGATCCCAACGGTTGTCGCGATCCATGGCGTAGAAACGACCGGAGAGCGAAGCGATCTCCCCGATCCCCTTCTCTTGCATCTTGGCTTCAAGTTCATCGATAAAGGCGAGAGCAGAACGGTATTGTGTATCGCGGCCATCAAGAAAGGCGTGTACATAGACCCGGGTGATGCCGGATTTTTTACACATGTCTAATAAGGCGTAGAGATGTTCGGTGGTGGCATGGACGCCCCCGGGAGAGACAAGACCAAGTAAATGAATCGCGCCGTTATTGGAACGGGCATGTTGGATGGTTTTTTGGAAAGCGGGGTTGGCAGCGAACTCGCCGGTCTCGATCGAAAGGTTAATACGAGGGAGACTCTGATAAAAAATACGGCCGGCACCAATCGTCAGATGTCCGACTTCAGAATTTCCCATCTCTCCCCAGCCTAAACCGACCGCTGCGGCGGAGGCTTGGAGGGTCATGGCGGGGTAGCTTTCGATAAGCCGGTGGAAGACCGGCATTTTGGCTTGGTTAACAGCATTTCCATCGGCAGGAGGAGCAACACCCAAGCCATCCACAATGATCAAAACAACGGGTTTGTAGGCCATGATGGGAGTATACAGTATCGGGTATCGAGTATCGAGTATGGGGAAGAAGAAATAGAGAGCCAACTTATCCAGAGAGTCGAAGTCGAAGGGGACTCGACAAAATCTAGAT
>CAZIQG010000023.1:0-16130 GCA_964541725.1 uncultured Gammaproteobacteria bacterium | reverse complement strand
TTGACCGCTAAGACGGAGACGTAGATGTTCGGTGTTTCTGCATCCGTGATTTTGACTTCGATGGTGCGTTGCTTGCTCCCCAAATCAATCACGCGATATTCGCGAATAGAATTGCGTTCAATCGTCACGAGCGCTTTGGTATTTTCGTACGGCGTTTGCACAGCCAAGGAAGCGGTATCGCCCACATCGTAGCTGGCTTTGGTTTGCACGATCTTCATTTGATGATCATCCGTCGTGCGAACTGCATCGCCTAAGCCAAGATAGACGTAGCGAGAGACGGCGGAGGAGACGGTTTGATCACGTCCATCTTTTGATTCAACGACCGCGACATACTCACCATCTTTTGAGGTCGAGAAGGTGACTATCGCTTTGCCTTCACGGTCGGTTTTGATCGTCTTGGTCTCAAGGAGTGTGTCTGTCTTTTGCCAGTCGTAGATATTCGTTCCGTCGAGAGCCGCCTTGCGACTACTGCTCCAAACACGCTTATATAATTTGACGGTGGCATCGACATTGGCGCGCACAGAGCCATCGACGTTCATACTAATAACATCAAACGTCGCAGTTGGATCATTCCAACCACGATCATAGTTGGACCGGATTCCCATGTAGTACTGACCTTTATGGACAGGGAAATCAACACGAGAAGAAACGGATCGTTGATTTACGTCGATCACGGTGACATCCACGCTATAGTTTGCGCTATAGGCATAATCCGTGAGATTGTTTGGAATCTCAATCGTGAGCATTCCTTTATCATCTAACACTCCTTGTCCGCTTTGGACGGATTCAGCGTTTTCACTGGTAGAACAATACCAGTAACATGATGTGTCACTGTCCATCGTAAAGCTATACCAATCATTCCACCATTGACCTTGCATCGGCTGGAAGAAGAGTTTGGTACGGTTTACTTGGTACGTTACTTTTGCGCCTGCGAGTGGGGTTCCGTAATAGTACTCTCCTTTGACGGGGATCTTGATTTGTTGACCTGTGAAAGCGGTCTCGACAGGTGCACTCGTTTCTACTTTAAAATCTGGACGACGATATTCGCGCACATCCACATAAGCATCGAAGGTAGATGATTCTTTGTCTAATACCGCCGTAGCGCCAATTCGGAAGGTTCCAAGCGACATGGAAGGGTCGAGTTGGAATTTTCCATTAAACGTCCCGTAACTGTTAAGCGGAAGCTTGCCGGCCCAAACCTGTTTGCTTTGGCCATCTTCGATGACGACATCGACTTCTTTGGCGGTTGGCAAACTAAGACGCGCATCTTGGTCAAGACGGACGACGCCTTTGAAATAGATCTCTTGGTCAGGACGATAGATACGGCGATCGGTGTACACGTAGCCAATGTGACCTTTGTTGCCGCGTGCATAATTCCGTTCTAAGCCATAATTCCAAACGGAGATCCCGTCATTCCAATTGGTTTCTGCGTAGGCTAAGCGCACTCCATCCGATCCTTCAACGATGAGATCTTCCATGCGTACCGACTCGTCGAGCGACAAACGGGCGATCCCTTCGCTGTTCGTCTTGCCTTCGACCACTTTCTTTAAGCTACTGCGATCATAGCTACTTACCGGTGCCCAGACACGGACGGGTAAGTTAGGCACAACAGCCCCCGTTTTCAGATCTGTCGCCCAAATAAGCAGACCGTCGGCATTATCACGTTTGAGCGTGAGAGCGGTGTCGGTGATGATGAGCTTGCGTACGTCTATGCCATCTTTGCCTAAGTTATCAAAGGTTAATTGATAGTAGCCATTGGCTAATTTTTTTCCGGCGACTTGGTCAAGATCAATATCCAAGATCTTCGAGGTATTAAGGGGGGCTGTCGTATCATACCCACGCTTGCCGATGACTGTTCCGGCAGAAAATTGCCTTGGGAATGACTCAAATGTAGCCGTTTCGACGCTCACATTGACCGGTCGTCCCCAATTCATGGTACGTAACTGATACACGCGAGGGAGATGAGAGGCGAGCACTCCATATATGCTATATGTCGAAACTTCTACGTTGGCTGGATAGGGATTGGTCGTAAAGCGGATCACGATCGGTTCAGACAATGTTTGCCCGTAGATGTCTGCAATCGTGGACTTGATGGTCACGACGTAATCCGTAGATGGTTTCCAACGTCCAGAAATCATCATGGTTGCATCTTGGTTTGGGCATCCGTCGCTAAAATAGGCGTAGGGAGAGGTCTGGAAGTTCTCAAGCGCGGGCGTAATCTCTATCGCGTTCTTAAGCGTGGCCTCATCGTACGGATTGTTAAAACACAATGAGAGTTCGCGTCCCACTTCTTTCTTCTCGCCATTTTTTGGAAATGATTTTACCAGCTTGAAACCAAGCTCATCCGTATTCACCGTCCCCTGCCAATCATTCACAAGTCCTAGGTCACCCAATCCAAGCGTAACGCCTTTAGCTAAATTAAACGTGTAGCTTTTGCCCAATTCAAAGCCTTGCTTACGGCTGATAGAGATCGTGTTAGCAAGATCTTTGTGCACCGCAAATGCATACTCGTCGTTAGAACGAGTCTGGTCTCCTTCCTTGATGACGAGATCTTTAGCGACGGCCTCAGGTGTAACCGGATAATTAAATTGAATATTTACGGGTTCATTTGGGCGTTGGTGTTGATAGCTGTCCAAGAACGTGGCAGTGACAGGGGGCGTTGAGAAGCTCCAGACCTTGTCCTCGATGGTTGAACCTCCGTCTGCAACCTTGGTGCCTTTAGGAATCGTGACGGTGAATGTACGCGCAGCAGGCCAGCCATTATCTGGGACAAATTCGAAGCCGGCGGTGCCGAGCCATTGGTACTGCCCTTTTACATCTGGAGAGATGCGTAAAAATTCTGGCACGCTCAAATCCCCCGTTAGGATACGGAGAGGACGATCGAATAACACCGTCAGGATCTGATCCGGCATGACGGTCGTTTTATCGACGGGAGCCACGAGCGAGACCTCGGGATAATCAACCGTCAAAAATGATTGGCGATATTCTTCGGCCAAGGGTTTAAAGACTAAGCTTTTGGCTTGGGTTGTGACTTTGACTTCATAGGTCTTCCCTTTCTCCAAATCATTGGTTGGATCAAAAATCAGTTGTTTTCCTTCCCATACGAAGACCCCCTCAACGGCTGGAGAAATCGTAAAGGCCGATTCAACGCTGCCGCGATTCATGAACTGACTGAAGATGATGCGGATCGAGCCGTTACGAGAAATCTCGACCAGGTGGCCTTTAAGCGCGCCCTGAGCGTGTGGAGCAGAACTGAGGGCGAGCGAGCCCACGATCAGGATGACTAGGGCCACAAGCCCACCGACGATAGCTTTGACGTGGGTGCGCAGGAACTGCGTCAGGGAAGAAAAGGAGAAAGTCATAGAAGAGTAATGAGTAAGTTTTCTTTATTATTGCACGGAAAAGTGAATGACGCGATCTGATCCTTCTAGCTCGAGGGTATAGCTACCCGAGACGGGTTTCCACAGATAGGTGGAGCTCTCCGATTCGATGACTTGGCCATTGAGGCGCCAACGATATCTTGCGTGATTTCCACTCGCGATAAAGGGAATGCTGGGAGTCTGTTGAGTGAGGAGTTCACTTGTTTCAAAGCGGTCACCTTCGAGCGGGGCGAGGATTTGGAGGGTGGTCGGATAACGCACTCGACCCTGACAATCTTTCTCTGGCAGACGCTCAAAGCCTTTCGTGGATAGCCAGGCATCATACTCTGGCGGTGGGTGGAAGTAGGTTTTTTGGATGACCTGAGAGCGACATCCGTCGGCTGCGATGAGTCCACTCACTCGATCAATCTCGACTTGCCGGTACCAATCATCTGATTCCGTAGGCTGTGTACCAGCGATAAACCACTCATCACGTGTTTTTGCGCAGATCGGAGTGGCTAGCTTCCCGGAAGGAGCACAGATGCGGGTTTTGACAAGACCCTGAGGCATGGGCCATTGAATATCTTTTTGGAATCGGAGTCGCGCGCTCATGACATCGCGTAAGATGGGAACGGCACCCGTAATTCCTGAAACGCCTTGCATCGGATCATTGTTCGCATTCCCAACCCATACGCCGACGACAAGATCAGGTGTATACCCAAAGGCCCAATTATCACGAAAATCTTTGGTTGTTCCCGTTTTTATCGCAACGGCTTTGCCAAAATCTAATGGATTTGATTCTCCGAAAGAGGTGAAGCGTGCTTGTGGGTCCACGAGCACATCTTTGACGAGCCACGCGGCTTGCTCAGCATGTGGAGCTTGGGGGAAGAGGGGTTCATGACGCTGAGGACCCGCCTGCTCTAACACGCGACCGCCATCATCGGTTACACGCTGAACAGAGATGGGCATGACGCTTTTTGCGTAGAGAGCGAGACGTGCGTACGCGGCCGTAACATCTGCGAGCGACGTCTCCCCTGCTCCTAAGACGAGACTTAGACCATAATGGTCAGCCGATTCTGGAAACTGAATACCAAAGCGAGATAAATACCCGGCAAAACTTGATATCCCTATTTGAGACAGGACGCGCACGGCGGGAATATTTAATGAACTACCGAGCGCATTCCGTAGGGAGACCGGCCCATGATAGCGAAAACCGTAATTGCGTGGATAATAGCTTTCTCCATCGTTTGTTTGAAAACGCACCGGTAAATCTGGAATGATCGTGGAGGGAGAAAATCCTTGATGGAAGGCTTGAAAGAACAGGAAGGGCTTTAGCGCGGATCCCGGCTGCCGTTTAGCCGTGACCATATCCACTTGTCCTTGAATGACCGTATTAAAATAATTGCGACTGCCGACATACGCGAGAACTTCCCCCGTCTCCGGATTCATGGCCATCAAGGATCCGTTTGAAACAGCCTGTCCCTCTAGCTGCGCCACCCGCATGTTCAAGCGCTCTTCGGAAAGCGTTTGTAACTCTGGATCAAGCGTCGTGTGCACGACATACCCTCCTCGCTCGAGAAGTGGATAGCGCGTCCGCAACTCCTCGAGTACATGAAAGACAAAATGCGGCGCACGAATTGTCTGCTGCGGTTCAAAGAGGGTGATGGAGGCTGCTAAAGCTTCCTCTTTTTGTTCAGAAGAGATAAATCCTTGCTCTTGCAGGCGCGTTAATACTTCTTGTTTACGTGCGCGTGAATGCTTGGCGTGACGATAGGGATCGTACTGCGAAGGATTCGGGAGGATTCCAACGAGTAGGGCACTTTCTGCGAGGGAGAGATCCGTAAGCGACTTATGAAAATAATTCTGGGCAGCGGCTTTGACCCCTACTGTACGATTCCCGAAGAAGACAACATTGGCGTAGGTCGTCAGCGTCTCATCTTTAGCATGCGTCGCGGACCAATAGAGCGCCGCCACCATTTCTCGGGCTTTATGCCAGAAGGTACGCGGCACCGTAGGGAAATAGAGATTTTTTACGACTTGTTGCTCAAGCGTACTCCCGCCGCTCACAATCTCCCCTTCCCAGATCAATTCCGAAAGGGCGCGCAACGTTCCACGAATATCCACTCCGTGATGTTGGTAAAAACGTGCATCTTCAGACGCAATGATGGCGTTTGCGAGAGACACGGGCAACTCTTCACGAGTTATGACCGTTTGACGCGCCGCATCCGGAGCCGTGAGTTCGTAGAGCAGGCCTCCGTTTCGATCAAGAATTTTGGTAGAAGAAACAGGTGTCACTGGATGACGAAGCGGGTAAATTGAATAGCCCGTAAACGCCAAAAGGAGCGCTGTAATCAGCACTCCTCCCAATAATACCCCTTTCTTTTGGCGAGACATACGAAACGCGCGCACCCGATTTAGTAATCTGCTAAGCGGCGGATGAGAGGGTGTTGTTGGATTTTTTCTAACGCTTTAGCCTCGATCTGACGGATACGTTCACGCGTGACGTCAAATTCTTTTCCGACTTCTTCTAAGGTGTGACCAACGCCGTCGGTGAGCCCAAAGCGCATTTCCAAAATCTTTTGTTCGCGAGGATTCAAGTCTTTGATGATGTCGCGCACGTAATCTTTCAACAATTGAAGAGCGGCGGAACGGTCAGGCGTAACATTTTTAACATCTTCGATGAAGTCTTCGAGCGTAGAATCATCATCGTCATCACCGACAGAGGTTTCGAGCGAAACCGTGTCTTGAGAGATTTTGATAATGTGACGAACCTTATCGAGCTCTTGGTTCATTTCGGCGGCGATTTCTTCTGGAAGCGGTTCACGACCAAGTTCTTGGATCAATTCACGTTCAACTTGTTGGAATTTGTTGATCGTTTCCACCATGTGAACCGGAATACGGATGGTACGAGATTGGTCAGCCAAAGCACGCGTGATCGCTTGGCGGATCCACCAGGTGGCGTAGGTTGAGAACTTAAAGCCTTTGCGATATTCGAACTTTTTGACGGCGCGGAAGAGACCAATGTTTCCTTCTTGGATCAAATCGAGCAACGACAATGACTTACCTTGGAATTTTTTGGCGATGGAAACCACGAGACGCAAGTTAGCCTCGATGAGCATGCGCTCAGCTTCTTTCTCTCCTTTTTCTTTACGTTTGGCCAAACTGATTTCTTCATCAGCTGTGAGCAAAGGGATTTTTCCAATTTCCCGCAAGTAAATCTGGATGGATTCGGCCGTTAATTCGAGCGGATCGACTTTGCCGCGCTTGCCTTCTTCTGAGCTGTGGAGCGTGTGCAAAATATCTTGACGTTCTTTGCCACGACCTAAGATTCCTTCTTTTTGTTCCACCATGCTGATCCCGGCCGCATCAAGACGATCGACAAAGGCTTCGTAGGTATCCAGATAGTCTTCTACTTCGGTAAAGACGTATAAAATTTCGTTCTCTGTAATGAATCCGCGACCCCGGGCTTTTTCAAAGAGTTTCTCCAAGGCTTCTGTAGAGGGTGGCTTGGCTTTGATGTAAGGACCAAGTCGAACAGGCCCGGTGCGAATTTCGGGTTTTTTGGCAATCGGTTTTTTTGCGACCGGTTTTATCGCGGACTTGGAAGATTTGGTGCTCGTAAAGACTTTTTTCTTGGGAGCGGGTTTCTTGACGGACGTGGGCATAGAAAAATGATGGCAGAAGGCACGCCAGGGTTGTCTGGACGTGGGATTGGAGGGATGAAACCGACCATGAGCCGTCCCTTAGGACAACTCGGTAAATCGACGCGTCAGTTCTGCAATACGGGCTGCGTCACCAACACGCTCGGCATCGCGCATGGCCGCTTCGAGATCTTTACCTTGGCGCGCTTTGGCAAGCGTGCGCAGATACTCGAGGAGGCTCTTTTGTTCTGCTGTCCATTGGGCACGGGACATGTCCTGAAATTCGCGCTCGGCCAGGAAGGCCAGGGAATCATGGGTGCTCGCCAGTTCCGGCGTCAGGGGCGCGGGAGGCGGAATAGGCCGGTCCGCCGCAGCGGAGGCCGAAAAGAGATTGGCCTCAGCATACGCTAAGACGCAGGTTTCGTAAAGGGTTTTTATGTCCGTGTCTTGAAAAAGACCGTCCGGGCGCTTAGACACCAGCTCTTGCCATAAAAACGGGCGAAAAAGACTCAACGCCAACAAGCGCCGCTCGATTTGTTGTTGGGTAGTAGGTTTTTGAGGGAGCGGTTGAGCAGGCGCGGACGTAGACGCGGTAGGACGGGTGGCCATCGGCTGAACGGAGGCAAGCTTGGGAGGAAGGGCTTTTTTTATGGCTTCGCGTAATGCATCCTCACTCACGGCTAAATCTTTGGCCAAACGTTTAAGCCAATGATCGCGCTCAACCGGATCGGCAATCTGACGAATTTCTGGTAAGACGTCTTGCGCGATCTGTTTTTTATCCTCTGGATTTTGCAAGTTCTTGCCTTTAAAGGCCTGGCGATAGACCCATTCCATGATACTCACCGCTTGTTTGATGGAGGTACGCCAAAGCTCTGGGTCTTTACGTACGGCATCGTCTGGATCTTTGCCGGCTTCCGGAGGAAGGGTAATGATCTTAATCGAAAAGTCTTGGGCGCGCGCTAAATCAAGGCCACGTAAGGTGGCGGCTTTTCCAGCTGCATCTTGATCGAAGGCGATCGCAAGTTTATCAGTGAAGCGTTTGATGAGGCTGAGCTGATCGCTTGTGAGCGCTGTCCCACTCGCAGCGACCACATTCAGCACACCAAATTGATGGGAACTCACTACATCCATATTCCCTTCGACAATCACCGCTAAATCTTGGCGGCGGATTTCTCCTTTTGCCTTATCGAGCCCATACAAGATCGATGATTTTTTATAGATGAGTGTTTCTGGCGTATTCACGTATTTCGCTTGCGTCTTGTCATCGGTGAGGATGCGTCCAGTAAAACCGACGATGTTGCCATGCACATCGGTGATTGAAAACATGATACGGTCACGGAAACGATCGTAGACACCACTCCCCTTTTCGCGGCGGGCCGCAAGACCGGCTTGGAGGAGTTCATCTTCCGTAACTCCCTTTGCTTTGAGCGCGTCGGCGAGATTCGTCCAACCATCCGGGGCATAGCCAATCTTGAAGAGATCGGCGGTTAAATCATCAAGACCACGCTTGGCTACATAGTCACGGGCGTGTTGGGCTTGTGGGAGGGTGAGGAGGGAACCGCGAAAAAAACGCGCGGCGAGATCGTTTACTTCGTTAAGACGCTTACGCAATGAGCTTTTTTGTTTATCAAAGGCTGGAAGTGTGACTCCGGCTTTATTTGCTAGTAATTCTAATGCCTCTGGAAATTCCATCCCTTCCATCTTCATGACGAATGAGAAGATATCACCACCGACATCACAACCAAAACAATGCCATGATTGGCGCGGACGCGAGATATGGAAGGATGGGGTATTCTCTGCATGAAAGGGACAGAGGGCTTTAAATGCCCCAGAACCCGCAGGTTTAAGTTGCAGGTAATCACCGAGGACATCGACGACGTCTAAGCGAGTTTTAATATCTTCCGTGGGGGTCATACGGCCAGAATGAAGAGCCTACACCAAACCGTCAAGGTGGACGGTTTCTTGACAGTGGTTTGCGCAAAGATGAGGCTATTTAATAGGTAGGAGAGGAGGAGCACCTTGAGTAAGCGAGAAGACAGTAAAAAGGTTCATAAGCTTTTGCGAGCCGTAACAGCCGTTAAGACCATCCTTTACTTCGCCAATGCACATGCACCGATTTTAAATCTATCTGCCCTAGAACAGCCTCTCGAAAATCTACCAACCATCGAGTGTCAGACGGACGTAATCTCCTTTCTTGAGGGATACCTCCGCATGCTCCTGGGCACAGCGGTATCTCTTGAAATGCATCTGACGTTCTGCCTACCTCATGGAACAGGTGGAAGCCTTACCGAGCGTTTTAGAGCAAGCGAGCCCGTGGATCGAGAACTCGACATTGCCTTAACATGGATTTACGAGCGAGCCCATGGGAAGCGCTGACAAAAGCGCTTGACATTCGCTTATAGGTTCGGTTGAATAGAGATCCACGAGCCACTTCACCCTCGTGGAGAAGCAAAAAATGAACGAGGCACTTGACGAGGCACTTGCACGTGTCGGCCTCGACACATCAACCGCACTGGTCATGCTCGCACTACTCGTCACCTTCTTCATCACGGCGAAAGTCTCCCTGAAAATGAACGACGTCGATCAGCACCACTGAACACACCCTCTTCCTCCCTGCACCACCCTGGTTCGCAGGGCTATTGTTTTTTATGGCAAAGCTGACGCGTCGATGAAGAGACGGCGAATCATGACGGGCAGGCGTTCGTCTTGTTCGGGCAGGATGGAAGGGCGGGCGAGATACACTTCAACCGCTCCCGTCTCACGATCTAATACGTATCCCTCTAAGCTTTTATCGGCATGCTTAAGGCGTACGTATGTCTCTTCTTTTGATAAGTGTCCGATCTGTGTTTCTTTTCCATCTTTCATTTTTTGCTTGAGAATACGCACTTCCCCGTCCTTCTCTGGGGCACCGAGAAAGACCGTTCCATACTCCCCCATCTCGCAGCCTTCTCCTAGTTGCTCCAAGATACAATCTTGTACATCGTAGACAGATTCGGCGGAGGTGACACGTGTTTTGAGAGCTGTTTGCTCATTTTTTAGTTCTCGCCAACGACTGGCTTGCACGCAAAAAACAACGATCACTCCTAAACAGGCAAGCAGTGATAGAATGAATGCAGACCAGGTGAGCCTAGAAGACATGCGTCTATGATATCAGAAACTGAGAACGCGCCCTATCGCGTGCGGCCATGACGGACGGGACGCTTCGGGCGGGGCGCATAGCGATGAACACCGGGCTCATCGCCTGGAAGAGGTGAGGATTTTTGGCGCTTCTTTAATTCTTTGGTGATGACGGTGACTTCGTCGCGTAAGATAGCCGCTAACTCAAATTCAAGATTTAAGGCGGCTTCTTTCATTTCCTTTTCCTTCTGTTTTTTCACCTCGTTTAGATTGTGTGTTTCAGCAGTAAGTTCGAGCTTGAGGATTTCTTTTACGTCCTTATCTTTAATATCGAGCCCAAGCATGGCACGCAAATCTTCTTGCTGCTTGATAATCGTTTTGGGTGTGATGTTGTGTAATTTATTATAGGCAAGCTGCTTTTCGCGACGACGCTCCGTCTCGGCGATCGCACGCTCCATAGAGCCTGTGATTTGGTCGGCGTACAGGATCACTTGACCGAGGACATTGCGTGCCGCGCGACCAATGGTTTGGATGAGTGACGTCTCGGAACGCAAGAATCCCTCTTTATCAGCGTCAAGGATTGCTACCAGCGACACTTCAGGGATATCAAGACCCTCACGCAAAAGATTGACCCCAACGACTATGTCATATATTCCTTTACGGAATTCAGACAGAATTTCTAAACGCTCAACCGTGTCGATATCGCTATGAAGATAGCGGACTTTGTAGCCGCGTTCTTTCATGAACTCGGTTAAGTCTTCCGCCATCTTTTTGGTGAGCGTGGTCGCTAAGACACGTTCTCCGCGTGCGATTACTGGCTTGATACGTTCGAGGAGATCTGCAATTTGACCCGGGTATGGGTCTGGAATATGGATCATTTCGTCAGAACCCTTAGGTGCCAGGTACGGTGAATACTCCGTCGCTAACGGGTCTTTGCCGTGCGTCACAGGCAAAATGAGGACCCGTGGATCGATAAGGCCCGTTGGACGAATGACTTGATCGACGACCTGCGCGGAGTGCTCGTATTCATATTTTCCTGGTGTTGCGGACACAAAAATCGCTTGCCGTATTCTTTCTTGTAACTCTTCAAGTTTGAGAGGACGGTTATCTGCCGCAGAGGGCAACCGAAAGCCGTGCTCAATCAGCGTATTTTTACGGGAACGGTCGCCCTCATACATTCCCCCTAACTGCGGGAACGTCACGTGAGATTCGTCGATGACGAGCAAAAAATCTTTGGGAAAGTAGGCGAAGAGCGTATCTGGGGCTTCTCCGCGAGGGCGTCCAGACATGGGTTGGGAATAGTTCTCAATCCCGTTGCAGTAGCCCAAATTTTCCATCATTTCTAAATCGTATTTAGTGCGACGATCGAGGCGTTCAGCTTCGAGTAGCTTGCCGCTTTTTTCGAATTCGGCGAGGCGGTCTTTGAGTTCGGCTCGGATGGCCGCGATCCCCCGCTCACGTTCTGGCCCCAATGTGACGAAATGTTTGGCCGGAAAAATCCACATATCTTCCAACTCTTTGAGAGGGGCTTTTGTGACGGGATCAGAGACGGCAATGCGATCTAACACACCGCTAGGAAATTCTAAGCGATAGACTTTTTCTTCGTGAGCGGGCATGACTTCAATGACTTCGCCACGCGCACGGAAACTACCACGGACTAAATCCGCGGGGGTGCGTGTGAACTGCGTTTCGACAAGATGACGGATCACGCCTTCGCGATCAATTTGTTGTCCACGCTCAAGATGAAGAACGGTTTTGAGGTAGGCTTCTGGAGCGCCTAAGCCATAGATACACGACACAGAAGCCACGATGATAACGTCTTTTCTCGTCAGAAGTGCCTGAGTTGCCGCATGACGAAGCCGATCAATCTCTTGATTGATCATGGCTTCTTTTTCGATGTAGGTGTCGGTGCGTGGAATGTAGGCTTCTGGCTGATAGTAATCGTAGTAGGAAACGAAATATTCAACCGCACTATCTGGAAAAAAATGGCGGAATTCGTTACACAGCTGAGCGGCCAATGTCTTATTGTGGGCAATGACGAGCGTGGGTTTTTGGAGCTCTTGGATCACGTTCGCAATCGTAAACGTTTTTCCCGTTCCCGTGGCTCCTAATAAGGTCTGGAAGCGATCTCCCCGTTTAATGCCCCTAAGCAAGGCTTCAATCGCTTGCGGCTGGTCTCCGGAAGGCTTATAGGGAGAGATGAGATTGAAGAGGGAAGACATAGCTGGCGGGAACGATCGTTATTGGTTTGTTACAGCATGACACGAGAAGAGCCACACATCAAACCACGCTTTTCGCTACCGCTTCGTGTAATCCCTCCTCGAACATCGTAGGAATAATATTGTCAGGCGTAGGATTTTTTATGAAATTAGCAATCGCATGAGCCGCGCGAACTTTTATCTCGTCTGTTACTTGCACAATTCCATGGTCAAGCATGCCACGAAAAAGACCTGGATAGCACAAGGCATTATTCACTTGATTCGGAAAGTCACTGCGGCCGGTTCCCATGACGGCGACCCCCGCTTCGCGGGCAACCTCAGGCAAAATTTCCGGGATTGGATTGGCGATTGCAAAGATGATGGCTTTAGGCGCCATGGTTTGCACGAGTTCCTTGCTGAAGGCACTCGCAGAACTGACACCGATGAGAACGTCTGCGCCTTTGACCACGTCTGCGAGAACCTGACCCGGTATCACGTCCGTAGACATCTCGGCTAACCACTGCTTCTCTTGGTTCAAGCCTTCGCGCCCCTGATAAATCACCCCTGTTCGATCACATGCGGCAAATGATCGGACGCCCGCGACCTTGAGGAGCTTTGCGGTTGCGACGCCAGCCGCTCCAGCTCCATTCAAAACAACGCGTACATCTTCTATGCGCTTGCCGACGACCTTGAGCGCATTTAATAAGCCCGCCAGAATCACGATCGCTGTTCCATGTTGATCATCATGCATGACAGGGATCGAAAGGCGTTTTTGTAAACGCGCTTCGATTTCAAAGCAGCGCGGCGCAGAAATATCTTCGAGCTGAATGGCCCCAAAACTTGGCTCAAGAGCAGAAATCGTCGTAATCAGCTCTTCAACATCTTGCGTGCTGAGAACAAGGGGAATCGCGTTAATATTCGCAAAGCGTTTGAAAATTGCGGACTTTCCTTCCATGACTGGGAGAGCGGCTGCTGGGCCGATGTTTCCGAGACCAAGGACGGCGGAGCCATCGGAAATAACGGCAACGGTATTTTTGCGCCAGGTGAGCGCATCGGCTTCGCTAGGATCTTCAGCGATCCGGCTCGAAACGGCGCCGACACCTGGGGTGTAGACGCGAGTGAGATCAGCTAATGAGTCAATAGGCGTAGTAGCTTCAATGCGAATTTTTCCGTGTAGGCGGCGATGGAGGTCGATAGATTCTTGGGCGATCGAGGAAGGAGTGGACATAGGAGATTTGAACGTATCCTAGTCACGAAAAAAGAGCAACTCTGCTATACTTATGCGCAATCCTCTTTCTATGTTATTTGCCTCTTTTACATCTGTTTCGTCCGAAAATGCGCTCAAAACAACCGATACGCGCTTAGAAGGCCTTACCGATGCTGAAGCCCAGAAACGCTTGCTTCGCGACGGAACAAACGAAATCACGTCAAAAGATGCAGGTGCCTGGCAACTCTTTATCCGACAACTTCGGTCCCCATTCATTTATTTATTAGGCGGAGCCGCTCTTATCTCGTTTGCCCTCCAAAATATTACCGAGGGTGTTTTTATTTTAGTCTTTGTTTGCATTAATACCCTGCTTGGATTTTCCCAGGAATACCATTCGGCCAAGGCTTTAGAATTATTGAAGCAATTTGTGGTGGCAACGGCACGCGTTCGACGCGATGGTCATAGCACTCCTATTCCAAGTCGTGAACTCGTGCAAGGTGACATCCTCCTATTAGAAGCGGGTGACGTAGTGCCAGCCGATGCGCGCTTAATCGAGACACAATCCCTGACTGTTGATGAGAGTATCTTAACAGGTGAATCGGTGCAGGCCGTAAAAACCGCAGAGACTCTCGCCAAACCGACGGAAGAAGCCTATGAAGCGACGAATATTCTTTTCTCCGGGACGACGATCGCGAGTGGGCGTGGAACAGCGATCGTGATTGCCACCGGAAGCAAGACGACGCTTGGAGCGATTTCTCACTTGACGGCAGACACAGCTCATCAGAGTAGTTTTGAAAAAGGGTTGGGTCGGTTCAGTTCGTTTATTTTGAAATTGGTCGTGATCACCTTGCTTGCGATGTTTGGAGCCCACCTCCTTATCGGCGGCAAGGAAACAAATGCATTAGAACTCTTACTTTTTTCAATTGCGCTTGCCGTCAGCGTCATTCCCGAGGCGCTACCTGTTGTAACGACCATTGCGCTATCAAAGGGAGCGTTACGTTTAGCGAAGGATAAGGTAGTGGTGAAACGTCTCTCCGCCATCGAAGACTTGGGTAGTATTGAGGTCTTGTGTACGGATAAAACCGGAACCATCACGGAAAACCATATGCGTGTGAGTCACATCTATGGTGTGCAGCCGGAACAGATTTTGTGGTATGCCACGCTAACCTCTTCCTGTTTAGGAGATACCAAACAACAAGCGAATAATAGCTTTGATATTGCTCTATGGCAGGCGGTTGATCAGGAGAAACGAGAGAAATTAAAGACCGTGCAGTGTTTGGCAGAACTTCCATTTGATCCAATGCGTAAACGGAATAGCGCATTGGTACAAGAAGGAACAAGTGCCCTTCTTATTCAACGTGGTGCGCCAGAGATCGTCCTCGAGAGCTGTTTGGCTACAAGTGAACAACAAGCACAAGCACGTGCCTGGGCCAAACAGGAAGGCTTGCAGGGCCATCGTGTACTCGCGATCGCAACGAAGGCTATGGGTGATGCACAATCCTACACCCCGGCCCAAGAAGACCACGGATTCACACTGCAAGGATTAATCGCCTTTGAAGATCCGATCAAAGATAGCACCTACCAAGCTGTGAAAGACGCGCAGACGCTCGGGGTCGCGATGAAAATCCTCACAGGTGATAGCGCGGATGTAGCGGGTGCCGTAGCGCGGACGATTGGACTGATTACGAATGAAACTCAAGTCATAACAGGGGCAGAATTTGTCGCCCTCTCCCCTGCCGCCCAACAAGAAGCTGTGATGACCCATCACGTCTTTGCTCGCGTCTCACCAGAGCAAAAACATCGTGTCATTGAGACGCTAAAAGACCGTTTTGAAGTTGGATTTTTAGGAGAAGGGATTAATGATGCGCCAGCGCTTAAAGCCGCGAACATCGGGATTGTGGTTCAAGGCGCCTCTGACGTGGCGCGTGAGGCCGCCGATGTGGTGCTCTTGCAGCAAAGTTTAGAGGTGATTATTGGTGGCATCCGTCAAGGACGGGAGGTATTTGCGAATACTTCAAAATACGTGAAGGCAACGCTCGCTTCGAACTTTGGAAATTTCTATGCCGTAGCGATCTCGTCATTTTTCATTCCAACCTTGCCGATGCTGCCGTTGCAGATTCTACTCTTGAACTTGCTTTCAGATTTTCCCATGATTGCGATCGCGACAGATACGGTCGATACACAAGAACTCCAGCGCCCACATTCATATCAGGTTCACGAGATTATTCGACTTGCTACCGTCCTAGGTCTCACCAGCACGGTGTTTGATTTTCTCTTCTTCGGCATCTTTTATCGCTTTGAACCTGCCGTCTTACAAACGAATTGGTTTATTGGCAGTATTTTAACAGAATTGATCTTCATCTATTCAATCCGTACCAAGCTTCCATTCTGGCGCGCGAGAAGACCGGCATGGATCCTCGTCGCTCTTACGACCGCCGCGGGTGTTGCCACTCTGGCCTTACCATATTCACGGATAGGAAAACGGATCTTTGAATTCCAAGCCCCTTCACAAAATCATTTACTCATCATCCTGGGGGTAGTAGCCGCGTATTTTGTCACGACAGAGGAGGTGAAGTTGGGATATGAACGCTGGATGGCGGGACGGAAG
>CAZIQG010000022.1:0-16150 GCA_964541725.1 uncultured Gammaproteobacteria bacterium | reverse complement strand
CCCCCCCCCCGCCCCCCCGGGGGGGGGCCCGCCGGGGGGGGGCGGGGAATGTACCGGGTGGAATTTTTGTTAGATGAGCCTTTTGCGACGCGAACGGACGGCGGGTGGTTTTTTGTGATACCATGGAAGATGTTAGTCGTGTTGGGGGTGGCTAGTGTGTGCGTGTTTTTGAGAAGGGTGCGAAGAGCCTAGTGTCTTGGAGAAGAAACGAGAGATTCTTTTTTCTTCTCCATGATGTTACGGTTACCCTCTGTTTTTTGCGCGGTGATTTTTTTTAGCATCGCCTGTTTGTTTTTTGTGTATTCAGATGGGCGGGCCGCTGCTTTGACGGATGTAAAAGATTTCATGACGCGGCAAAGAACCTCAAGTCCGTCTAATCACGAGATTCAATTTGTGGCGCATACGGGAGTAGATGCTTCTTCTGATACGATTACGCTTGTTTTTGGCACAGGGTTTGACCTTACAGGGATTGATGCATCTGAAGTCGCGCTTAGTCACGGAGCGACGACGGGATTTGAAACTTCAGAGACGTTGGCTGCTAGTGCGGCGGCGGGTGTTTGGGGAGTAGGTGTATCTAGCCAAACGATTACATTGACGCCACCTACGGATACGGCCAGTGGGGAAATTAGTGCGGGGCAACGGGTGGTGATACGGATTGGAACATTGGCGGGCGGTGTGTCTCAAATTGTAAATCCGTCCACTGCTGGAACGCATGAGCTTACGATTGGGGGTGTATTTGGGGACACGGGTCAACTATTTATTTCTATTGTAAGTGCTGATTCTTTGACGGTGAGTGCGACGGTTCCGGCAGCCTCGGTAGGCGGAGGGAGTACTGGAGGAGGTAGTACGGGCGGAGGAGGGGCGGTTGCGGGATCTGGTCCGGCGGTGACTCCACCGCCACTGCCCGTTTCGGAGCCAACGCCACCGACGATTGTGATCCCGCCTGTGACGCCTGTTGTACCGCCACCATCTATTACAGGTCCTGCACCTGTGGGCGGAGTGACGGGTGGTGCGGCAGCTGGTGGTGCTGGAGGAAGTGCTGGTGGTGCTGGAGGTGGCGGCAGCGGAGGCGGAGGGGTTACAGCTGGGTCAGGTGTCTCCGGAATCGCCTTTCGTGATGCGCGGGTTGTTTCTTTGGAAGAGCGATCATTGGTATTGATCTGGGAAACAGATCGGATGGCTTCAGGGCTTGTTGAATATGGAACAGATGATTATCGGTTACGGGTGACGGAGGAAATGCTCGAGCGTACACACACTTTGCGAGTGAATGAACTTCAACCTGATACGTTGTATCAATTTCGGATTACAGCACGGGCGGGAGATCAGGTGGTGAGTCGACGTATTACGGCACGAACCCTGCCTGATGTCACGCCTCCAACAAATCCTTCTGATTTGCGGGCTATTGGCCAGGATGGTCAAGTGTTGCTTGAGTGGGTGAATCCTGTCGCAGAGGATTTTGTTGAGGTGATTGTTGTTGCGCGTGGGGATCGTTTTGCTACGGATCCCTCTGATGGAAGAGAGGTGTACCGTGGAATGGGGCAAGGAGCGGTTGATGTGGCGCTTTTGCCGCGACAAATCTATTACTACGCGGTTTTTGCGCGTGATCGAAACGGAAATCTCTCGAGTGGCGCAATCGTGTCGACGCAAACACGGGATGCGCTCATTCCTGTACCTGAGGGAGTAGCGACGACTACACCAGGAACGTCTTTACCCTCGCAAGAACCATTTTTTGGGATTGTGCGTGAGTTGCGTCCAATGTGGTCAGATGAGAGTGGATCTATTGTTTTTCAAGTGGTAGATGGATCGTTTGAAGCCTTCTCACGGCAAGCAATCAAGATTGTTGTAGCGGGACGAATCGAAGGTCAGCGTGTAGAGCGAGTAGAGATGGTATTAGCAGGATCACGATATCAGTTCTCGAGAGATGCGGTAGGAGCATGGATGACGACGGCGCGTTTGCCGTCTCAGGGTAGAGTACAGGTTGAGCTAGAGGCTGTGTTGGAGGATGGTTCACGCGCACGAGCAAAAACCTCTTTTTTTCTTAAGCAGCGTTTTGTTGTCGTGGAGGAGGTTAGTCAGCAAGCCGCATCGGGGACGGAGATTCGTGTGATGCGTCAGACATCAGATGGGCTTGTTATGTGGGATGTAAAGACTTCCGGACAAACAAACCCCTTTTTTACTGGTGTAGACGGGACGTACGGGTTTTTTGTAGAGCCCGGAACGTATCGTCTGTTTATTCGTAAGGAAGGATTTTTGTCGTTTGATAAAGAAATAGTTGTAAAGGGGAATATTTTGGGAGCGTCATTTTCGCTTAGGGTGGCAACGCCGATTGAACAGGTGCTTGCGAATGCGCGTGAAATATTAGAATCGCCGGTGGTTCAAGAAGTCAACAAGCAAGTAGTGGCGCCTGTAGCTGTGGCAGTAGCGGTAACAAATTTGACTACCGCTGCTTCTGCTTCCAGTGTTTTTCGCTATCTTTACTTCTTGTTTACCCAGCCCCTCCTTTTATTGCGTCGGCGTAAACGAGCGCAGTGGGGTATTGTTTACAATGCCTTATCTAAACAGCCTGTAGATTTGGCTATCGTTCGATTATTAGATTCAGGTACGGGGAGGGTCGTGCAGACACGTATAACCGATGCGAAAGGACGTTATTCGTTTTTTGTGAAGCCAGGAGCGTATCGTTTACAAGCAGTGAAGCAAGGGTTTCGTTTCCCCACGCAGTATCTTGCGAAGGATCGTGAGGATGGCGCGTTATTAGATATTTACCACGGTGAACTTGTGGAAGTGAAACAAAGTGGAGCATTGGTAGCGGCAAATATTCCGGTTGATCCGGATGAGGTGGTGGAAAAAACACCTAAGAAGATGGCGGCTGAAAAGCGTTTTCGGGTGTTTCAGCGGGTGGGGGCGAGTGTGGGGCTCGTGACCTCGTTTGGATCGTTTGCCGTGTCTCCAGGTTGGTTGACGGGAGGATTTTTTCTCTTTCAGGTCTTTACTTATGCCATGTTTTATCGATTGGCGGCTGCCTCTAAGCCTAAAGACTGGGGCATTGTTTATGATGGTGCTTCAAAACGAGGTCTGGGCCAAGTAGTTGTGCGCATTTTTGATAAACGCTTCCATAAGTTGCTTGAGACGCAGATTACGGATAAAGATGGGAAGTATGCATTTTTCGCCGGCCCTAATATCTATATGTTAATGGCGGATAAAGCGGGGTATGAAGCCTATCATTCGCCTGACTTAGACCTGACTAAAGTCGGTAACCCGGTTATCTCAGAAAAGATTAATCTGCAGCCAAAAAAGGTTTGACCACAGTTTATCCACACCGTATGCACAACTAGTGTTTTTTGAGTGTATATAGATATGGCCTAGATTGAGCCAAAAACAGCGAATGGCAAAATCCTTATATACTAAGAACAAGATATGCATGTATTTGGACGTTCCTGTTCTTTATGGGTAACCCGTACGCTTGGGCTGGTTTTATTATGCTTAGGGATTGGTTTTTTTTATTTATTGGGTGCCTCATCTGTGCAAGCTACTTCTGGAATTAACCGCCAGATCAGTTATCAGGGTAAGTTATTGAATGGAGTGGGTACGGCTGTTTTGGATGGAACATATCAGATGAAATTTAGCCTTTATTCTGCTTCGTCTGGTGGAACGGTGTTATGGACGGCATCAGGAACGACAGCATTGCCGACAGCGATCCCCGTAGCTGTCCAAGATGGCTTGTTCAGTTTATTGTTGGGGGATTCATCTGCGAGTGGGTTTTGGCAGAATACGCTCGATACCGTGAATTGGAATACGGATGCACTGTATTTGGGGGTGACGATTGGTTCGGATAGTGAAATGGCTCCGCGCAAACGTTTGAGTGCAGTACCGCAAGCGTTCAATGCAGAGCAGTTGCAAGGTATGTATGCGTCTAGTACGGCGAGCGGTGGGCAAAATTTGTTCACCGTCAACCAGACAGAGAATAACGCAGCGACGAGTTCCCGTACGGCCTTGCTCATCCAATCGGGTGGGACATCGACTCAGAATGATTTTTTATTGAGGGGGGTGAACGACCAAGCGTCGACAGTGTTCTCTTTGAATCGAGTGGGTTCTGTCACGAGTTCCGGGAGTTTTATGTTTACGGGGAGTGGTACTTCTACGGTGAATGGTGCGTTAAGTGTGGTGGGCGGTGCATCTTCTAGTCGATTGACAGTTGATCAAGGTTTGACGGTGTATGGAAATACGACGTTGGGAGGAAGTTCTGCGCAAACAGTGACGGTGTCAGGGAGATTTAATAGTTCGCTGCTACCTTCTGCGGATGCTTCTTTTGGGTTGGGTTCAGCGAGTTTACGCTGGCAGGATGGGAATTTTGTGAGTGTTTCAAGTACCTACGCGACAAGTACCTATTTTTACGCTTTGTCGGGATCTTTTGTGGATTTATTGGCTAATACATCTAGTTCTTCTCCTGTTGCGAGGTTTACGAATTCCGCGGATTACAATGTTCAGCATGCGGCTTGGGGGGCATATGTTGACCGTTTGTTGGTGGGTCCGAATACGGCGGCTACGGGTACAAAAAATTACTCGATGGTTATTAACTATGGCTTGCACGGTTTGTGCTTGGCTCAAGATCTTCGTAACTCTTGTCCAGGTTACTTTGGTATGCGCTATAGTTTGATTGCGGATGACACCATTTCCTCTAGTGATGCCTTCGATTTAGCGGAATCATATCGTCTTCAGGGGGTTGCTACGACTACTGATGTTTTAGTTTTCGGTGCTGATCCCGTGACGGTTCAAAAAAGCACGGGCATTCCTTATGATCCACGACTTGCAGGGGTGTATTCATCGAGGCCTGGGTTCTTGTTAGGAATGATTACGGATGGGGTTCCTGTGGCCTTGACGGGGCGTGTACCGACACAGGTGTCCCCCATAAATGGGGCTATTATGATCGGTGATCCGCTTACCACATCTGAATATCCAGGTGTGGCGATGAAGGCGACGAAGCCGGGCATGATTTTGGGATATGCGTTGGAAGCGGCGGCTGCAACATCTACGATTGAAGTGTTTGTGAAGACGGGATATTCGGCTGGATCCATTTTAAACACAGATGGCCGGGTAGCACGTTTGACGGATGATTTGGTGGTGGATGCGCGTGCTGAGGCCACGATAGTGACCCCGACGGTTAATTCTTGGGGACTCACCTTTCGTGGGAGCGCTTGGGATGGTGCGCAGGCACGTACATCTAGTTTTGGATTGCTGACGGAGGTGACTACGCCTTTGTCCTCCTCGTTTGTTATTCGCAACGCTTCGTCATCTAATATATTTGCGATTGACCAATTAGGAAAAGCGACTATTGCGGGGGATGTGGTTGTCGGCGGGCGGTTGTATCCTACTGGCCGTCAAGGAACGCAGCAATCGAAATATATTTTTCTTGATGATACGAGTACGTCGACGCAGTACATCGCGACAAATGCGGATGGATGGCAAGCGAATGATTCGTACGACTTTGCGGAGCGCTATTATTCGCCGGATAAATTAGAGTATGGAGATTTGGTGGTCGCGAGTGAGCGTGGGCGGTTTCATGTGCAACGGTCTTTGAGTGAAACAGGCTTATTGATGGGGATCGTGTCGACAAAACCGGCATTTATTGCGGGGCGTCCGGATCCGGATACGTATCCGATTGCTCTTGCTGGTCGTGTGCCGACGAAAGTTTCGGCGATGAATGGAGCGATTAAGATTGGGGATCCGCTCGGCCCGTCTACGATTCCGGGGACTGCGGTTAAAGCGACGAAGGCTGGACCAATTGTCGGCCTGGCGCTGGAACCTTATGATGGCGCGAGTGTGGGCAAGATTGAAGTATTTGTGAATCCGGGGTGGTGGGGAGGATCGCAAAAGGAGGAATTAGGTCAGAACGTGAAGATGGATGATGTGGCCGGCGAGGTTTCGTATCGCGGGTTTGCGTATGTAGAGGCGGGATCGAAACGGGTACACGTTGCATACGATTCCGTGCTGAGTTACCCGAATATTCAGGTGACGCCACGTGGACAAGTGAATGGTGGATGGTGGACGGATAACTATACAGATATTGGATTTGATATCTTCTTGCATGACAAGCAAGTGCGTGATGTGACGTTTGCGTGGAGTGTCCATGGGACGCCGACGGGTGCACGCGTGTATCGTTCAGATGGGACGTATGCACTTGTGAATACGACGACGGGAGAAGCGTTGGTGCAGACGGTGGTGACAAGTACGGTGCCGGTTATCCCAACTCCTCAAGAATCGCAACCTATACCGCCTGTGACGCAAGAGACTCCTACGAGTACCGCGCCGATCGTGACGACGATTGAACCTGTGGCTTCGAGTACAGAGCAGGTTGTGGTGGAGCCAGTGCCTGTGGTGACGGAGCCGGCTGTGCCGATTGTTGTCGAGGAGCCAGTACTTGTGGTTGTAGAACCGGTCGTGCCTGTAGAAGAACCGAGTGTGAATCCTGAGAATGACAGAAATAGAAAGTAAGAAGCGCATCATTTTTGTGTTATACTGAGGCATATCTATGTCCAGGTCTTTCGCTCTTTATGGATAGTGCTCAGCGGACGCGTATTGGAGAATGGATGTCGTTTATTACGGATGTCTGTTTGGCGTTCGTGGTAGTGATTGTGCCTGGATTGGCGGCTGCGACGTTTGAGCGCGCCGAATTATTTAAGCAGGGAGCTTTGATTGGGCTTGTTGGTGTTGCGCTCGTGGCGCGGACAGTGCGAAGTGCGGTTGAACGTCGTTCGGAGATTCGGGTGGGATGGTCGAGTATTTTGCTGGCCTTGTTTGGAATCGGTGTTCTTTTGACGGCGATATTCTCGGTTCATTCTTATTTGTCATTTGTGGGGCAATTTAGCCAACGCGCGTGGACGTTTTCGAGCATAGCGACCCTTTTAGTCTTTGCTTGGTTAATTGCGCAGCGTACACGCATGCTGCTTTCTTATTCAGCATTCCTTTTTTTATTTTTGCTTGGATGTTTGGGGGTGGCGGGAGCAGGAATCTGGTCCGTTTTTTCTGGAGAAGCCACGACGGCGGCGGGAAGTGTGTATGCGTTATCTTTGTGTGCGAGTGTGGGAAGCATCGCGGCGCTTGGGGTGATCGCGTTTGGTCGTCGGCTTGAAGGGGTGTTTTCGCTGCTAACATGGCCAGGGATGGTGGCACGGGGGAGTGCTTGGGTGCTGTGGTTGGCATCGTTTGTTATTTTATTACGTGTACAGTTTTGGGTGGCGTGGATGATGGTATTGATGGGGGTGGGCTTGCTTCTGCTTTTTATGATGCTTACCAAGCAGGATCTGTTTAAAAAAACGAAACGTGGAGTGTGGTTGTTGACGGCGACTGTGATTGGAGTTGTGAATTTGGTTGTGCCGATTGCTTGGAAGACGCCGGTAGCGGGAGAGGTTGGACTGTCGATGCCTGCTTCGTGGCAGATTACCCAGCAGACGGTGGCGGCGCATCCTTGGTTAGGAACGGGACCCGGGACGTGGGCCTATGATTATGCGTTGTATCGCGCGCCGCAATTTAATAATACGCCATTTTGGGCGAATCGCTTTGACAGAGCAAGTTCGCAGTTTTTGACCTTGTTTGCGACGACAGGGATGGTGGTGAGTGGGTTGTTTATCTTGTTTTTGCTAGCGATGGTTGGAGTCGGAGTGCATGGGTTTCTTAAAATGCGGCATGGCCATCGGGTGCATGATATCTCTGAGGAAGCACTTCCTTTGCAGATCATTGTGTTTAGTGGTTGGACAGCGATGAGTGTAGGGCTGTTTTTCTACAATTATAATTTGTCGCATCAAATTTTATTTTGGATGTTAACGGGAGGATTGATGGGATTTTCCTCTCACATGCGGTTGACGGTGGATGGAATGCGTCGACCTTGGAAATGGGTATTGCCTATGAAGGTGGTTGGCATGACGCTTGGGGTGTTGGTTGTGCTCGTATTAGGTGGCCAGACATTGTGGGCGCAGGCGAAAACGGAACAGATTGTATCTGCGTATCAGCGAGGAGAGATGTCGGCTGAAGAGGTTATGAAGGCTTTGCGGGGCGTGCGAGCGATCCATCCTTGGGATGATGTGTCGGCACGTGCTTTAGCGCAAGCCTCTTTAGTCCAGGTTCTACAACAAGTAAAAGATGCTCCGGCTGCTGATCGGGCGAAGCTCGTTGGGGAGCAGGTAACGGCGATGGTAGATAGCGCGCTGGAAGCGACGCGTTTGGCTCCCGCGAATCCGGATAGTTGGGCGAATGCAGGGATTATTTATAGTGGAATTGCACCGTTTACGCAGGGAGCGGATGGGTTTGCGGTGAAACACTATCAGGAAGCGATGCAACGTGACGCGCAGCATCCGGATTATCCGTATCAAATTGGAAGCTTGTTTTTGTTACGTGCCCAACAGCTCCGTGTGTTGTTTGAAGCGAAGGAAGCGAGCGTGCGTGAACAAGCGATGGAACAGGAACGACAAGCGTTAGAGGAAGCGATGCGCTGGACACGGGTGTCTTTGGGATTGAAAAGGGATTATCTACCAGCACGCTACCAAGAAGCGGTTATTCTCCATCGGCAGGGGAAAGGGGAAGAGGCATTTAGAGCATTAGAATCTGTTGTAGCTCGGGATCCTAGTGCGGATCGGATCTTTGAGTTGGGGATGTTAGCGATGCAGATCAATCAACCAGCGCGGGCAATGGAGGCCTTTGAAAAGGTGATACAGTTGGATGCGACACAGGTGCGGGCGCGTTGGCAGCTTGCCTCTTTGTATGAGGAAGCGGGACGATTGTCGGATGCGCTGGTACAATTACGTCTCGTAGCGGCGAGTGTGCGGACGAATACCGCGGTGCAAAAACGTTTGCAGGTGTTGGAAGAGCGTGTTGGAGGGGTGCGCTAGATTCGTATGCGTTTATTTTCTTGGATTAAAGGCAAATCTTCCCCGACGACGGTCGGGGTGTCTGCGTATAGGCTTGAAGAGCGTAGAGCTGCACTGGCAAGTGCGCAGCGTGCGCTCGCGGGGCGCATGGAAGGGGTGATGCGGGAGGCGGAGAAGCAACTTTTGTCGATGGTGGAGCGGATTCGTCGCTTTGAGGGGAATACGGTTGAGGAGCGTGAGCTTGGGATGGAACAGGTGATCTTGGGGCGTTTGGTGGAACGGTGCGCCATCGTGCAAACGCCAACGACAGAATTATTACGCGAGTGGCGCGATTGGTTGCGGGCGGTGCGCCAAGAGGTGGTGACGGATTTGGAGCGGGCGGAGTTGGTTCGTTCAGAGTTATGGGTGCGTGGAGTGATTATGGATGAGCGGATGGAGAAGGGAGCGGGATCAGAAGAAGCTAAAATGACTGTTTTGAAGAAACAGCAAGATATACAAGATGCGTTTGGGGAGTGGGATCAGTATTTGGGAGAGCGCTTGCCTGGGAGCGCCACGTTTTGGCAGAAGCGGGTGGAGGAATTGGGAGAGCGAGGGGAGACGGAGGAGGTTATGCAACGGGCGGTGAAGAGGATGCGAGAGGCGCATGGGCATGCGAAAATCTGGAAGAGGATGCAGGAAGGGGCAGGTTGACGATTCAGCCTGCTTTTGGCATACTCTGACCGTTCAAGAAGGGGCTCTTAGCTCAGCTGGTAGAGCGCTTCCATGGCATGGAAGAGGTCAGCGGTTCGATCCCGCTAGGGTCCACCAACAAAAATTCCGCTTTTAAAGCGGAATTTTTGTTATAGACGCAATTTGCTTCTGATGGAGGGATTTATCGACAGAGCATTTATCTGTGAGTACAATGGATTTAGATGGGGTCCAATCTTGTTACGGTAAAAACTTTTCCCTCAAGACTTGAAGCAGAGATGGCGAAAGAGGCACTTGAGTCAGCTGGAATAAAGTGTTTTGTGAGCGGTGGTGATGCTGGTGGGATGCGCCCTGCACCTTTTTCGTATTCAGCGGGAGTTGAGCTGATCGTAAGAGAAGAGATGTGCAAGAAGCCAAGGAGATCTTGGATACGGACCACTTCCGAGAGCAAGAGGATATCTTTTTCAAAGAAGATTGTTCATGAGGGGGGGTGCTGCTCTACAAAGTTAGAACTTCTTTCGTCAAGCCTCACCACGTAAAAGCAGCGCTTAATGCGTTGTTTTTAGTTGATGCTGTTCACGTGGTGGAGCCATCATTAGCAACTGAAAAACAACTTATGCTGTTTTTATGTAGCTCCGAGTCCGGCCCTAGCGGGATTTACGGCGCGGATAAAAAGCGCATATCTTCTTGCAGGGTCAGCTTTTTGTCCGAGTGTGAGAGCCTGTTATGCGGAGCTTTAGTGGATGGTCAGTCTTTGCTTTAAAGAGGGATATTTTGGTTTGGGTGATTCTTTTTTATTCTGTGCTTGATATATGTCTTGGAAAAACCAAAAAGTCTGGAGTGATATGAAAGAGGGGATTAACTACCCTTTTTGTGAAGATATTCATTTGGAGGAAAATGCCCATAGCTTTAAAATCGCTGAACTTGAGCAGACGTATGTTAGGTTGCCTAAAAATCAGCATTGGCGCGGTTGGATTATCGTTGCGTTAAAGAGGCATGCGAATGAATTGTATGAACTTACCCCTAAAGAACTGCGCAAGTTTTGGGACGAAGTTTCGTTTATTGCAAAATCGTGAGTGAGCTATCTGCACCTGTTAAGATAAACTACGCGGTATTCGGCAATCTCTGTCCGCATTTGCATTGTCATATTTTACCGCAAAGATTCGAGAGCGATCCTCATGCTGCCATCAAGCAGAATGCTGAGGAACTTTTCCTTACTGGAGAAGAATATGAAAAAATACTGCACGATTTTTGTGATAGGATACGCATGTGTACTTAAAAACACACCCACCCTCTCGAAGTCTCTCCTGTTTCGATAAAGGTGGGCGTCAGGTCAGCGCAGGGTGAGTGAGACAATCGTCCATTTCGCCTGTTTTTGTATGTATGTGAGAAGCTCCATGAGCGCGGCTTGGCTTTGATCGCGGGGAATATTTACGATGAGTTTTAGTTCGGCTGCGGCGGATGGTTCTGCGCAAGGAAGAGGTTCGGTGCGTAGTGCATCGCGAAGACGCTCGAGTTGGGCGGCTCGTGGAGCGTAGCCTTTTTCCCAGCGATAAATGGTTTGAGGGGATACGCCGACTCGACGGGCGAATTCTGAGGGTTGGATGTTTTGTTCCTTGCGCCACCTTTGGAGTGTTTGGCCGAACAGGGGATTTGGTTTGCCGGGTTTTGCTGCCTCGGCGAGCGCCAGTACCTCAGCGTTTTGGATCGTCATCAGCATCCTCCTTTGAGAGCAGCCTTTGCCTCTCTTGGATGAGTTGGATGGACAGTCCCCAGCTCAGTCTTTGTCCAGGCAGAAGTTTTGCTACCCCCAGAAGAAACTCCAGATCGTTCACCGACAGTTCTGGATACGCTTCAGTATCGGTCTTGATCAGCGTGCGCGGTTCACTCGGAATGGCCGCGTTGAGCTGCTGCTCGGTAAGTTCTAGCGCTATTGCCAGGGCGGAAAAGTGTTCGTCGATGGGAAATTGTTTGCCATTTTCCCATGCTGAAATGGTGGCTTGTCCAGTGGCTATACGTTCAGCGATTGCTTGTTGTGAAAGGTTTAGCTGTTTACGACGTTTCCGGATGAACGCGCCGAAGGTGATTCTTTGCGATTCGTGTCCAGGGATGATCGATCTTGCCTCGTTGTTTTCTATTCCCGACATCGGTTCCTCCAAGGGGTAAGGTATGCTTATCCATAGAATGTGTCATATTTGTCGACATTTTATGGATGTAGTGCGCTTTATCTTGATAAATATGAGAATTTTCGGCATAGTAATGTTGTCGAAAAAAGAGACATTTTATCATGAAAAAAACTCAACTTGTAAAACACCTGATGGAGGTTGGGCTCAAAGAGCTGGAAGCGTTGACCTATCTGGAGGCGCTGGCTCTTGGGCCAACGACGATTTTGCGTTTGGCGAAAGGGACGGGGATCAAGCGCACAACCCTCTATTCAATCGTGGAAGCGCTGCAGCAAAAGGGATTGATCAATCTGGAATTCTTCGGTTTTAAAAAACGGTTTGTGGCGGCTGAGCCGGCACGTATTGAGTCGATTTTGCAGCAACGACGCGAACAATTTCGGCAGGTTTTGCCTGACTTAGAAGCGCTCGCTAACTTTACGGGGGATGCGAGTTCGCTCAAATACTACGAAGGATCAGAAGCGATGAAAGGGGTTTACGAGGGTCTTATTCGGGATATTCGTCCGCACGAAGATTATTTAATTGTCAGCGATCTTAAACGTTGGCTTGACCAAGATCCGGAGCACTTCCTGACATTTATTCGTCGTCGCGCGAAGCTTCCGATTAAGATCCGTTTGCTGCTCCAGGATTCCCCGATTGCGCGCGAACATAAGCGTATCGAACGTACCTTCAATGAAACGATTAAGTTTCTTCCACCACATACAAAGCTCTCGACGAATTTAGTCATTACGCCTCAGCGTGTCGTCGTCCATCAACTGATCCCGCCGATGTTTGCGATTGTTATCGAGAATAAAAGTATCATCCAAATGCATCGTGAGCAGTTTGAGATTATGTGGAAGGCGATTGAATGATGTTCTGAGGATTTTTTATGGAAACTATATCCCTATTTGAACGCCTTGAATTGATTCAAACTATATTTGGCTTGGAGGCTGACGATACCCGCATGAATCGAGAGGGGCGTTTGTCCAAGCGATATGTGGAGCTTTTAGAACATCAAGCGAAATATGGTCGGCTTATCCTGCGTATCGTGGGTATCGGCATCTTTCTTGTATCTGTGCTCGTTGCTTTCAATACGTGGATTGATTCGGGCCATGTTGATATGTTGGTCGCACGCTTGTTTCACTCTTCTGTTTGGTTGGAGCATTCGTTGGTGTATTTTTATTAACGTTGTCGGTTAAAAAACGACGATCTTATTCAACTTTGCCCGTCATGTCTATTGAAGGGGTGGTAACGCTTTCACGGCTTGCGGAAAGGAATCTCGTGGGGAGGTGGAGGTACTCCTTAGCTGATCTTATCGTTAATGGGAAATCCTTTTTTCTTGAAGAAGAACATAGAAAAGCCTTTATAGAAGGGGAGAGATACAAGGTTTATTATATTGAGCCTGATATGGTTGTGAACGCGGAGCCTGTTTAGAATAATCGTGCAGGATGCTTTGGCTTTAGTTTTATGAGGGCGCTGGCTTTTAGAGCAAATTCCTGGGTGAGCCGTTCGTATTTTCTATGTAGCGCAGCCAGCTCGTATTAGCTCAGACTCGTAGGTCAGACCTTCAGCCATGGTTGGGGAGAGGCCAAAATCTTGGAAGTCTTGCCAGAAACGTGGGCCAATTTCTGGAATAAAGGCTTGTTGCACATCGATGAGGAGTTCACCGGAGAATGAATTCCAACGCACCGTGGGGGAACTGCCGGGGCTTGGTATGTAGCTTTGTAAGGCGTCGCGCTCATCTTTGTTGTAGATCCGGCTAATGATGCGTTTTATCATGTCTTGCCCATATTTTTCTTCGATACGTTGCCAGAAGCAGTCACCCGAATTATAGATGCGAGTCATGCCTGGATCGTTTCTGCATAAAAATGTATAGGCAGTTCGTGTGTTGCCTTGGGTATAGCCTCCCTGTCCGCAGGCCATGGGCTGTGGGCCGCCGTGATCTTGCGCATACATGGCAAGACCTTCGTCTAGAAAAGAGCTCAAATTTAGGCCGCGGACAAAACGGTGAGTGAGCTCATGGTTGCCCCGTACTTTGCTCCAATCAGCGTTTTTATAGTACTCCGTATTTGGATCTTCTAGGCTAATGGTTTTGGCGTAGTCTGCGGGTGAGCCGATGTTCCACATAATCGGTAGCCCTTCTTCCGCTGATCCGCAACATGATCCGGTATGAGAAAGGTTAAGGACATATTCTTCTTTGATCGCCTCAGGTAACAAAAAGGGCGCGCGTCCTAAGAGACGCTCCGTGTTCTCATAGGCACGGCGTAGTTCGTAGAGTTTTATCCGGGCAAATTCTTCGGCGTTGGGTGTCTCGTTCGGCATGACCAACTGAAAATTCTGGCTCTGAAGGACAAGTTTGTTATTTGTGTCTCGACGTTTTTGATAGTTAGGAAGGGTGAGACGTTGTGCACGCGTTTTCCAGTCGAGTTGGGTGCAACTTTCTGGTAGGCAGACGTTAGAGGGTGGGGTGGTGTTTGGTTGTTTTGTGGCCAAGGCTTCCAGATAGCGGGCGGCAAGGTTGGGACGAGAGGTGATAAAAAATCGTTTGGGAGTTGAGGGAGAGATGAACCAGACTTGTTTTGTTCTGTTTTCCCAGACGAATTGGCCTTGATATTTCAGATACAGAGAGCGATTCAGGACAAGTTTTTTTAGCTTGCGCAGAGGATCGTAACCTTGGAGAATCTCTGGAGTATCTTGGAAGCCATCTTGATCGGTATCTTTTTTCTGCGGATTTGTCCCGAAGGCTCGTTCGTATTCGTCATCTAGACCATCCTGATCCGTGTCTCTTTCAAAGGTATTGATGGAGGGTGTTCCAATGGGGATTTGGTACAGTTCGTTGGTGGAAATGGGAATGGATTTTTGTTTGAGGGTTTTGTAGAGGTTCGGATCGTTGGAGGCAAGTTTTGAAGTGAGACCTTGTTTGTCTTGATAGAAAAGACCTTCTGTATTGGTGAAGAGTTTGGGGGTTGTGGCGGCGTGAGCTTCGGAATATACAAATAGAAGAAGCAGGCCAGCTACTAATCCATGCAGCAGTGTTTTCATAGATGCGTCTTATAAGGGAAGATAGATCTAGTTTAACATGCGGAAGGAAAATGGGGTGGTGATAGCGCTTTCAATTTGAAGAAAGGGTATCGAGAAATTCTTTAGTATAGGTTGGTTCTTCTTTGATTGGTTTGGACAATTTCCAAATCACATCAAACTGGGAGAGCAACATCTCGGTTAATTCAGAGCTCTCGATGATACAGCCGTAGCTTTCTTTACGAGACGACAAGAGAACGGCTTTGTGTCCGTAAATCCAGTAGCCCATGCTAAATTTGATATCGGTTGGCGCCACACGAATTTCTCGACGGAAGGCGGAGCCTGTGCCGAGATATGGATACTCTTTGGCGTGGGCAACTTGGTCTTTTGGCCAAATGGCGCGAGTAAAAAGATTGCGTTTAATCCGTTCTTTGTTGTGGTGTTCGAAAAATGCTGGCGAAAGCAGTTCAACCATCTTTTTGGCTGGCCAATAGGCGTGGGTTTGCATGTCCCGGTATAAAAGCATGTCCTTTAAAACATTTTTTAGGCCCTCGACACCTTCAAAAATTTGGAACTTTGGTGTTAAAAGACGGTCGGGTCGTTTGGCCTTTAGTTCTGGGAGTAGTTTTTGGAAGCGTGCGTGGTCTTGGGTGAGAGCGGTGATTTTTTCTTGATAGAGCGTACCGATTTTTTCTGGCGGTTCGGCCGTGAAGTTTTTAATACCGTTTTTTATGGATTGAGTGACTAGGCCTTTATCGATCAAGCGACGCAAGAATAGGTACTGAGTTACGCGGACTGTTCCTGTATGTTTGGCGAGGGTGCCAGCGGGAGTAGGGCCTGCTTCTAATAAAGAGAGATAGGTGGTGATCTCGCCCGGCTCTAGATCGAGGCGAGTGAGGAGGGCTTCGAGCATAGTGTTGTTATATTGTTATAACACTATTAACAGTTATGTCAATCTCCTTTATAGATAGGCCTATCGATACGCGGTGTATCGGTGAAGAGGGAGAACGATGATGACTACTCTGGGTAAGTTGCGTGATGAAGAGGTGATCGAGTTCAAGCGCCGCCTGGAGGCGGCCGGGTGGACGGCGGAGTTCATTCGGGAAGTGAACCGTCACGATGATATGGCGGCTATGATGATCGAGGCGGTTTGGCGTCAGCACCCGATCTTTACGTTGGTTCACGGTCTTTATACTTCTGCCAAGCAGCAGATCGTGCAGGTGCGTGACTGGAATCAGGAATATGGCTGGGGATTTGATGAAGCAGACTTTAAAGAAGTCGAGGCTTCTGTGCCGGCCTGGCCCGCGAAGGAGACGGTGGCTGTGGTCTTGGTTCCGTATCTTCCGGATCATGAGGGGGTCGATGGTGTTCGTCGTACATTTAATGAGTTGTGGACGAGAGCGAGGGATGGGTACTTTCAACCGTCGG
>CAZIQG010000021.1:0-17073 GCA_964541725.1 uncultured Gammaproteobacteria bacterium | reverse complement strand
TCTACCCAACTCCCCTCTCCATCTGGCCCACGATGGGCGATAGCCTCGCCCATACGCTGCAACCGGTCTTCATCAGCCGGTTGTCCACCCCATCTCCAATATCCTGCAATGCCACACATATATTTTGACGATCTTCTTCTTTCCAGCCTATCCTACTTCCATGTCTCACGCAAAGCAGCGCTTCGTCTTAGCCGTAACTCTGGCCGAACAGGGAGGAGTTCAGGAGTTTTTGCTTCGCTTTGCGGGTTTTTTGCAACAACAAGGCCATGAGGTCACGCTTGTGACGGGTGAAGGCCACTGGCTGGTTGAACAAGCGAAACATCAGAACATTCCTCTTCGTCAACTCACGCACATGCGACGCGCTATTCTGCCCTGGCATGATATCTTGGCATTTTTTGAGCTTCGTCGTTTGTTACAAGAGCTCAACCCAGACGCCATCCACTTAAATAGCAGCAAGATGGGCGCGATCGGCTCTTTCGCGGCGCGCTCGCTTCGTATTCGACGAATCGTCTACCGCATCGGTGGCTGGGTGTTTCTTGAACCCCTCTCCCCTTTTACACGTTGGCTGTATGTATGGATAGAAAAGATTTCTGCGCGTTGGAAAGATCGAATTATCTGCGTTCACCCAGGAGATGAGATAGTCGCAAAACAAGAGAGCATCATCCCTCAACAAGAGATACGCGTCATCCCAAATGGGATTGATCTCCCTACCTTTGATGCTCAGCTTCTTTCTCGCAAAGAGGCTCGAGCCACGCTCTCCATCGATTCAAATACCATTATCTTTGGAACGCTAGCCAACCTCTTCCCTGCGAAAGGCTTGGCACGATATCTGGATGCCTGCACGATTATCCACAAAGAATTCCCTCAGGTGCGTTTCTTGATCATCGGTGAGGGGCCTGAACGTAAGACGATAGAAGCACGACGTAGGACGCTAGGCTTGGAGGAGGCCGTTATTTTAATGGGTCGGCAAGAGCAGGCGTCGCGCTTTTTGCGAGCCTTTGACGCCTTTGTCCTACCTTCAACAAAAGAAGGAATGTCGTGGGCGCTCCTCGAAGCTATGGCGGCAGAACTTCCTTGCGTAGCTACGGATGTAGGTGCAAACAAGTGGCTTCTTGCTCCCGAAGCAGGCTGGCTTGTTCCTGCTCATGACCCCGTTTTCCTCGCGCAACGCCTAAAAGAGATCTTGATTCGACCCGAGGAAGCGACGCGTCGTGGCGTTCTGGCTCGCAAGCGCATTGAACACGACTTCCCTCTCCAGCGCACCCTAGAAGCAAATGAAAAAGCCCTCCTTGATTGAGAGGGCTTTTTTCTTATCGTTTGATCATGCTTGGCGCGGCCGTTGTCGCTGGAGGTGGCGTCACGACAGGCGTGGGCGCCGTTGCTGCCGCAGGGTTCAAATATACGGCACGGGTGCGAGGATCGATAGATTCCCCATAGACAAGCACCTTTTCCCGTAAATCTGTTTTGCCGGCGGCTTCCATCTGACGAGCAAGATCGGCGTAGATGGCGGCGTCGCCTGCCGGAAATCGATCTAACTTGGTCACCATCGCCTGCAAACCTGCATCGTCTTTAAGGGTGATGTACCCATCGGCTAAGGCCGAGATCTCACGTGGATCCGTCAGCCGGTAGGGATGCTCGACATTCTGTGAATGGACTATTTCTTTGGCCCCTTCTTCTTTTTGGTTTACATCATAGAAAAGCGAAACTCCCAAGGTCCAGGAAGCATCCCCATTCCCCGGATCAAAATCGCGCACTTGACGGTAGACATTGATTGCATCTTGAGGTCGGTTGGTTTGGAAGAATAAGCGAGCGAGTCCAAAATAAATCTGTTGGCGCATAGGGCTCGTTGCGATCGCAATCCGATACCGTTCTTCCACCTCAGCTGGGCTTATCTTCAAGATAGGAGCCATTTCATGCACTAAACGCGCGTATAAGAACTGAGGATTGGTATTTTTTGGATGGCGGGCCAACTCTTCCTTGCTTGCCTCAACCGCTAACGCATAGAAGTCTTTCCAACGCTTATACGTCTCGAGCCTTCTTTGAGAGCTTAGCCCGACTAAATCGCGAGACATGAGAAAGGATAGTTCGTCGCGATACGGGGTCCAGATATCTAATGACTGACGATACAACTCATACGCCGCATCTTCTTGGCGAGCCGCAAATGCCTGACTCCCTAAAATCGCTATTTTTGAGGCGTTAAACGGCTGGATAGAGGTATTCCAGACCAGGACGATTGCCAAGGCAAAGGCTACTACCGCAGCTATTAGCGGAAAGTCGTGTCGCTTCCCGGCGTGCACCTCTTCATCTGTATCTTTCTTTCCCACGAACTCCCCTCGCGTGGCAGCGATCACAAGAGCGAATAACAAATAACTCATGGAGAAGGCGGCAGGATGGTCGAAGACGAACAGGTTTTGCACCAGATACGCGATGGGCAAAGCCACAAACACCGCGGATACAGGCAAATCAATCCAGCCTTTTTTAAAGGCTCGCCAGGAGGCGTAAAAAAGCGCGATAAAGATAGAGACGAACGTAATAAAACCCAGCAATCCTGTCATGGACAAGACGTCGAGCACCGTATTATGTGATCGATCAAACCAGGTTTCGTAGGCACTAAAGCGTAAGGACTTTGGGTTATAGTGAGAGTTAAACACGATGTGGAAGGTATCTAATCCCCAGCCCGTTATTGGGCGCTCCTTAAACCCTTGCCAAGCAATATTCCAGGCAATCAAACGCGTAGACACAGCTGCATTGAAGTGCGTCAATCTTCCTAGAGGACTATTGAGAATGAGGGCTGTATCTCGGAACGCAAAGGCGAGACCGTAGCCGATGATTCCTAACGCTAATATCCCTAGGACTATTTTGCGAATTTTTTTATTTGGAGTAAAAAACGCATAATACAGCGCAAATACCACAAAGCCTGCTGCAAGTCCGATAAAGGCTCCACGTGACTGCGCTAATAAAAACGCGACCGCCGCAAAAAAGCCTGCCACCCCATACCAAATACGCATGGCGTGACGGTGATCTTTGATGGCTAACAGAGCTAAGAAAAAGAAGGTGAAAATTTGGTAGGCTCCCATGTAGATGGGGTTATCCAATAATCCTCCGACACGTTCCGTCGCAGGAAATAAGAGGAGGTTTGGGTAGACCCTCTGAAGCATCGCGACACAGGCCATGAAGACCGCGAGGGCGACTTGGTAATTTAATAACTTGCGCCATTGTTCCCAACGGGTAATGGTACTCACAGTCATCGTCAACCAAGCGAAAAAGTGCAAAAGCGTGAAGAGCCCGTTCATCCGCTCTTGGTTGCCCCACCACGACCGCATTGGGTCAACGCTGAATACCACGGACAGCGCCATGGCGATAAAATACGCGATGATAGCGAAATACAAGATGTGTTTCTTGGGACGGTAGGCGGGCTCCATCCACGCTAACAAGAGATAGGCTGGGAAGGTCAGGCCGATCAAAACCTGAAAGACAATAAGCTTAGAAAAAACAAACGGGAAGATGACCACGGGGATAAAGACGAGCGGCATGAGTAAGCCTCCATAAATCCCCGCGTACACAATTCCCTTTAAGATATTTACAATAGATTGACGAGACATAGATAGCGGTACGTTAGCACGAGAAACGACCAGACCGCAAAACCCCCCCGACGAATGTCGGGGGGTTTTGCCGTAGCGGTTTGAAGGCTACTCAGGACTCTGACAGAGGTTATCTGCTCAAGTTCTGGGATCGGGTGAGGTCATCAACGAGATAACCGTTCGTCCAATCACGTGAACCACCAGCGGAACCAAGCGCATCCGAGTGTGGGATTTCAGATAGGTCTGACCAGATGAAGGCTGCGGTCGAGGTGGAAGCACCAGGAACCGTACCTGTCTCTAAGCTGCGACCAGCGATCGCAACACCGTAGTCACCACCCAGGTACCCTGTGAGGTTACCTGCAGCAATGTCGGTTGAGCGTTCGATAGAGGTCGAGACTTGGTCACCAGCAACGACTGGACCAGCCACGGTTGCCACCAAGGTGTAGACCGTACCAGAACCAGAGATCGTTTCTTCACCACCTGAGCTGCTGAGGAAGTTCACTACGATACGTGGGCTGGAGGTGGCTGCGCCGAAGTTAAGGGCTTCCACATCTGCGCCGTGGCGATCCGTGATGATCACGTCATCCGTTGAGATTTCCGTAGAGCCCTTGCGGACGCGGAAGTTGCTCAAGGTAAGACTGCTGCCCGTGGTCGTAGACACACTGACAACGAAGGTTACCTTCTTAAGCGCGATAGAACCAGCTCCGTCAGCCGACACCTGGAACTTGTACAAGTCCATTTGTTGACCAGCTGAAAGGGTCGTCGTGCTCAAGGCCTGTTGCGTGATCGTTGGCTTGCTCTTGCGAACAACAAAGGTGTTCCCAGACAAGTTGGTGAGCATCGTAGCACTGGTAGCATACACAATGTTGCCGGAACCAATACCGACGGCGCGTACATTCATCTTATCGAGGTAGTTGCTGTTCCAAGCGTCATCGCCGGATTCAATACCGCTGGCAATACCAAGGGTAAAGGAGTTTCCGGAACGAGCCACACCGGACGTCGCACCGCTCACCGTGGAGGAAGCTTGCGTAGCCGCGAGCTTAGCCCAGATGTTGAAGTTGACGGAGGTGTTGCGCATGACGTTGATTGGACTGCCCGTGAAGTCAATCGTCTTGTAGCGCATTGTGCCAGCTGGGAGGATATCCCATCCTTTGGCCGCACCATCCATAGCGATGGCGACCTGCGTGAAGTTAGCTGCATCACCCGTTGAGGACACCGCGATCTTTTCGATGCGGATATCTTCGTTTTGGGCGGTTGCACGGTAGCCTGCCACGTCCTGCCACGTGTCCGTACCAGCCACCAAGATGGTACCGGTGCGAAGACTGTTGGTCGTGATCGTGAGCGTACCACCGCTGATGACGAGTTGGTTGACACGAGAAGCACTGGATTCAGCGTATTGAGCGGTAACAGTGCTTGGAGGCGTCACCGTGACGGTGTTTGCATCTGAGTCCTGTGCCGTAACCGCGCTGATACCAACCGCGACACGGTAGCCAGCTGTAGAGACGGAGGAAACCGTCGAACACTTAGCGACCAAGGTCTTGGAAGTACCGCGTGCAATACGAAGGTTCAAGCTCGTGATCGCCATTTCACCCGTGGTGGCGTCTGGGGCGCGAGATTGACCAATTTGCGTGTCACCATCATACAAGCCACAGCCTGTAATGACGTTGTCCGCTTCGGCTAAGGTGAAGGAGGAGTTACCATCCGTATCACCAACAGCTTTCAAGGTGATCGCTGTGACGATATTGTCAGCCTGAGAACCAGCCGTAAAGTTAAAGCCAGCTACAGGGATGCTTGAGGAGTTCTTGACCACCGTACCAGAGCTTGGGGTAGCCGACATAGCGAGCGTCAAGCTAGAAGACTTGACCGTCATGAGGTTACCTGCAATTGCCAAGTTTGGAACAACTTTCGTGGTTGCCAAGTATTCACCCGTGTCCGTGATGCGAACGTCGGTGGAACCGAAGATCGTGGTTGAAGGACCCAAGGTCACTTGGTACGTGCTCGTGCTGTTTCCCATCGCATTCACGTAGAAGTTCGTATCAGAGTCTTGTGAGTTGGCCAAGTCAGCCGTAATCGCAAGGTCTAAGATTTCACCCTGACGGATGTTGAAGGAGTCAGACAACGTGATCGTACCGGAATCGGTCGTGATCGTACCGGAACCCAACGAGGTTGGACCCATGACCGTTTGGCCATTTGCCATGTTCTTCAACTTAATGTCGGTGAAGTAGTCGGTACTGCTGTTACCGCGCACGCGACCGCCGTTTGTGCTCGCAATCTTGAAGCGCACGTTGCGGATTTCGAGGTTGCTTTCTGGGGACGCAAGAGAGAAGCGGTACAAGACCACATCTTGAGCGCCGCGAGCAATGTTCATGGCCGTAGGACCATTGAAGGTCACCGTGAGCTGACCACCTTGGGTCGTCACACAGCTTTCTTCAGAGCCGGAACAGCTAGAAGCGCTTCCACTGTCACCGTCGTAAGACGTGATCGTAGCTGCAGCTCCCGTGTTGTAGGTGCGATCGATTGCGTAGACGTCCGTTGAGTATTCAACGTAGGTACGAATCGTGCGAGAAGAGCGGCCTGCAACCTTTGCCTTCAAGGTGAAGATACGGCTGGTGCCGTTTGTGATCACGTAAGGAGGAACAAAGTTGAGGATGATCTTGTCACCTACCAAGCTAGCAGCCGTAGCCACCAAGGTTGTGCCCTGGTAGAGCTTAAGGTCGGTAAGGTCCGAGTTGGACACAGAACCAGCCTGAAGCAAGGTCACGCGACGAACTTCGATGTCACGTAAGCTAGAGGTAAGTTTAAAGCTGGCGATTTCAGCTTCGAGAGAACCGATGTTTGGGTTGGAAAGCGTGTTACCACGTTCAACCGTCACCGTTGCTGCAGAAGCTGTACCGACCGTGAAGACGTTGCCGCGGACAGGGAAGGAACCGGCGACTGTTGAGCCACCCGTTACGACCACTGAAGCTGCGTCAACCAATTCGAAGGAGTGTTGACCACCCGTTGAGGATGGTGTGGAGAGATCTCCGACAACGACAACGGAAACGGTCTGACCAGCCGCAATGTTCAAGTTCAACGAGTTGAACTCAACCATGTTGGTGGTGGAATTGACCGTGCGACCCGTCGTTAAACGAGTACCGTCAGCATTGTACAAGTAGACATTGGAGAAATCGGTCGTTGCACCAACGCCAACGCGGCGGAAGCGCAAGCCCGTGACCACAACACTGCCAGATCCAGCCATGAGGTTGAATTTAGCAAGTTGGGCGCTCGCAGCGTTCTTTGGCAAGGTCATGCCAGCTGGCGTGTCCGAAGCCAAGGAAACCATGAGGGAGCCACCAACCACAGGAGGCGTAACCGAGCCTGGGTTAACGGTGTTTGCTAACGCGCCTTCGCGACCAACAACATCCGTCCCTGCTGGGTAGGAAGCCGTAGTGACGATGACGTCGCTCATCTGATATCCGTTCATTCTGAAGGCATCGCCAACAAGCTTGCGCTTCTGGCCGCCCCATACAACGAACATATCAGAGGAACCGGAGTACATAATGACCGTGCCGTCTGGGTGAACAGCGGAGGACACCGAAGCGCCGACCGTGTAGTTCACGAAGTAGCCGTCTGGTACATCAACAACACGTTGAGCCCAGTTAGATCCGTACAAAGCGATAGCGATCGCTTCGGTTTCAATCCAGCGAAGCGTTCCGTTTGGAGCGACCGCGTAGACTTTAGGATCAGTCGTGATTTTTACCAACTTGGTACCAGGACGAATGGTTACGTTAGCACCGAGTGGGAGGGCCGCTAATTCTGCTCCAGTGATCGTTTTGACCGTGGAGAAGTCAGCGTACCAGGATTTGTAGGTCTTTTCGTTTGGGAACACGTAGCGCTTACCGTCAGCCGCGTAGTAGTACACGTCAGAAGCGGTAGGAGACTTCACAAGGTCGCCTGCGACAATCGTTGCAGCAGAAGCGGCTCCTGGAAGGGCGAGCAAGCCACCACCAACCGACCACAAAATGGTCGTGACGGAAGCGATGCCCGAAAGGGTTTTCTTAAGAAGTTGACTCATAATGAACCTAGTTTGGTTCTCGTTACTCCCGATAAAATCTGGGAGGAAGATGAGTGAATAAGAATGGCGGACCATATTGGTTATTACCCAATATTCGACCTTTCTAGGGTCCACCGGAATGCAGACGGAACACAAGCGAGCAAAGCGATTCGACGGTTCGTCGAGCCGTTCTCCACTCGTCCTTTAGACGTAGCTTTCTTACGCCCAAAAGATGAGTGGAGGACGATGCGCTTTTTTCACTAGCTTCCCGGTTTACTGAGTTTACTCGTCGTGGAACTTGCGGTACTTGAACTCATGGGGAGTATCGGGATGGTTGAAGAATTTGCCGGGATTGCCGAGGAACTCGTAGAGGTATCATCCGGAGCGGGTAGCAATGACGTTGAAGAAGAAGCGGCCACATTCGCATTTATCGCGACATCCGCCACGGTTTCTGCCACACTTACGGCCTTGGCGGCATCTCCGAGCTTGTCTTTTACTTCATCTAATTTATTTTGCTGAAGGAAGACCTTCGCTTGATCGAGAGAGAGCTGTGCATTCTTAATTTGACGAAGAGCGGAGGTTGCAGATCCCTCCATGGCATCTATAGCCGCGATTGTGGAGCTTGAGGCAAGGATCGTGAGCGTGCCTGTGGCATTTTCTCCAGAGCTTGGATTGGAAGCAATGATCTTTTGGGTGGTTGCGGCGATTTGATCTTGTATTCCATCTACTTTTCCCTGAATCGAGAGGGATAGCTCTGCCGTGGTGAGAAGTTTTTGCGCATCCGGATGGTCATGGGAGTCGATCAGTACTTGGACAGCCTTGACACCTGTGGCGACGGCGGCGGTTTCTACTTCGGTGACCTTGCTCTGCGCATCTTCTGAGAGGGAAGACCTTACGTCTTTGAGATTGGCTACGACTTCTCCGCTTTTTTGATCCACGAGTTTGACAGCCTCGACAACATGCGCAACGGATTCATCCGATTCTTTGGCGTTGGAAACATCTGTTAGTTGTTTTTTTACGGTGTCGAGGTCTTGACGCAAACTTTCCGCCGCTGCTTTGATGCGCTCACTCTTTTTAGGTTCATCAGAAGCTGCCATGGCTTGAATTTCTTTGACACGACGCTCTACGAATCCGGTTTTTAGTTTCAGCTTTTCTGTTTTCGATTTTGTGAGGATGAGCTGGGCTTGCTCTTGAACTAATTTGATCGGATAGAAAAAATCTCCGGGCAAGGCTTGTTCTGCGGCGGATACACTAACGATGGAACCGCCAGCAATGATGACGATGACGGATAGGACTGCAAGCGCAGGACCACGCAAGACCTCCATCCATTGTGCAGGGATAAACCGTTGATAGAATTCACGGACGCGGACGGCAACCGGGGCGGGTTCGGAAGAAACGGTGTTTGCGACCTGCATGAGCAATGTCTTACGCGTACGTGAAACCCAGGCTGGATCTGGCTTGATCCGGCGTTCGATGGTTTGGATAGATTGCAGCTTGCGCTGGAATTCACGTAAATTCATGTCAGACTTCTTATGTTACTCACTCCCTTTACTCATGAGGGCGTCCAAAGCCTTGAGAGCCCGATGGAACATGACGCGCGCATTCCCCGAGGTCTTGCCTAGCACGCTCCCAATGTCTGAAAAACTTAGGTCGTCGATTAAGCGCAGGGTGAGGACATCTTGGAAATCTTCTTTTAAGCGGGAGATATGCTCTAAAATCAGGGCAATATCTGCACGCGCTTCTATCATGAGACGTCCTGCTTCGTTATCACCGGGATCCCCTTCACCTACATGAGACGTTTCAAGGGCGGAAAACGTTACAGACACCTCCCTCCCCTCCTGCTTACGATAATGGTCAGCGATGAGGTTACGCGCGATTTTATAGAGAAGGGCGCGGACATTTTCGATTTGCTCCGCTCGCTGGATATATTGCCAAGCACGTAAAAATGTTTCAGAGGCGACATCCTCGGCTACCTCTTTAGATGGCAACTTCAAATAGACGAACCGATAGATGGCCGTCACATAGCGATCGTATAAGCGGGCAAAAGCTTCTGGATCCCGCTTGGCACGAATGCGATATAAAAGATACTGGTCAACAAGTTGGTTCATTGGAAGAACCGAACACAAACCTCACAAATGCAGTGACGGCAGTGTATACGACTTCTCTCCTGTTGGCAACCATTTACCTAGCTTTTTTTCTTTATTATAGCCAAAAAGTAGCCCATTGAGGGCTACGTTTTATGGACGCAACATATGTTCTGCCAAAGGAAGAGGTGTTGTCAGCGTTCCTTGGCCATGCAGGACTTCACGATAGACACGAATCATCTCGTCGACACGGTCTGTGAAATTATATTGGCTTTTTACATGGGCTGCGAATCCTTGTCCGAAGTAACGACGTTCAGAGGCTGTCATACTCGCCGCTTGGATCAGGGCCTGGACCAGGGCTTCTTCATCCCCTACCGGGATAAATAAGGCACTTCCTCCGCTCGCCTCATGGTTGGCAGGGATGTCACTCATAATCGCCAAGCGTCCGTATCCACCTGCTTCTAGGGTCGTAAAGGCAAGGCCTTCGCTACGACTAGGAAAGACGTGGGCGAGGGCCAGAGCCTGTAAAGACGCCAGCGAAGCTCCTGTCTGCTCACCAAGTAGTTGAACCCCGGGCGTAGTGGCTGCTAACGCCTCTAATTGTCGAACGTACCCATCTGTCCAGGAACCAGAACCTACGATTATTAAGGGAATATTGGCAAATAAGGCAGGAAATCGTTGCAATGCTTCACGATAGGCCGCGATCAACAGATGCGGCTGCTTGTGGGCCACAAGACGGGAAACAGAGAGGAGATAGCGCTCGGGAGTTAATTTAAAGGAGCTCACAATCTCTTCTGCCCGAGGCGGAGCGCTCGGAAGAGTGAACGGATGCGCAATATATTCCGTTTGAACATTATAGGAGCGTAAACAGTACCGGGTGAGAGCCTCTGAAACGGTAATGACGCGATCCGAATGACGCCCCATGAGCCATTCACCTAAGCGAAAGGCGAAGCGAGCAACTGGACCCCATTTTGCATGTTCCCAATCAATACAGTGAAACGTGGTGATGATTTTGGCGCGAGGATGCAACAGACGCGCCAATGGCAACAAGAGCGCGGTACCTGCGCCGTGGATATGCAAGATATCGGGATTCAACCGACGCGCATCCCATAAAGCTGTACAGCCATGCGTAATAGCATCCAAGTGTTTTGTGGTGAGACCCTTGGAAAAACGCTGTTCAAGATTCCCTTCTTGTTTCACCCTGTCTTTGGCATACCATTGTCGTCCATAGACAACCACGCGGTGGCCACGCGCCGCCAAACCCGAAGATAGCAACGAGACATGGCGCTCGATACCACCTGAGCGGGCAGGAAGCCCTTTTTGACCAAGCATGACAATAGTCATAGAAGTGGATAAAGTAACATGTATTTATACCAAAAAATCCTCCTTTTGTCAAGAGGGGGAGGAGGCATTTTTGGCTTGTTTATGAGAAAAAAGGCTTTATACTCCCTGAATCCACTCAATTTGAAGTGGGTCTGTTGGTTCAAGGAGCGATAGAGCAACGACGTCGAATTGGTAACGCGGAGGAATGATCGGCTGCTGTCTAAGCCATATTTCTGCCGCCGCTTGCAAATGCGAGAGCTTTTTACGCGTCACGGAGGCCTCTGGATACCCAAAGGAGTGGGTTTTACGGAATTTTACCTCAATAAAGCGAATTTCTTGGGCTTTTTTGGCAATGAGATCAATTTCTCCCAATCGGCAACGCCAATTTTTAGCTACAATACTAAACCCTTGCGCGAGGAGAAATGCAGCCGCCTCCTCTTCTCCAAGACGACCCGCCTCTATACGACGTCGGTCTTTTGGCTTATTTTTTGGCTTTTGGGAGCCATTTTTCATAGGCACGGCGGCTTACTTCTGCCTCTCGGGCGGCCGGAATAAGTTTGCGCGCCGAGACATACAGCCAGATTCCCCAAGCAAGATGTGAGACGAACCAGAGTGGCCACCACGCACGCATGCCAAGGATCGGAACGGCTTGCCAGGTCATGAAATAGATGATGAGCCCGATGATGCTCGCCGATATAAGGCAAGCGAGCGCCCCGCCCCAAATGCGTTTGAGCAGTTTATCCTTCAAGGTACGACGATAGATATAGACCGCGATGGATGTAGCACACAGCAATAACAGCACGATCCCTACCAGAATATGTACCCAAGCAGTAAATGGTTGGACGTTATAGCTTATCCAAAAAGAGGGACGAACCAGCGGTGCAAATAAAGACAACATACGCGTTAAGAAGGATAGGAAAGTGATTCAACCTGAGTATCTTCAAAATGAGCAGGTCGACGGAAGAGGCATCCAAAATGATGATCCCCTACGTCAATATCTTCTTCGAGCTGCCAGTTTCTGGCACAGATGAAGTCACGCAGCTCGTCTGGGTGTAGGCGCATCTCTTGGGCAGGGCCAAGGGGAGCCGCCTCGGGACGCCAATCGATGACCATCAATTGGCCGTCTGGGCGAGTGATCCGCCATGCTTCTTCAATCCAACGGGCACGCTCGCGAGCAAGATAAAGGGTATTCACGATGAGCGTCAAGTCAACGGAACTTGGCGGAACCGAGGTTGACCCAGGAGCTTCGATATCTGCCCAGATAGGGCGGATGTGCCAGGCTTGATGGTCGCGCACGTCGTGCTCTAGGCGCGTGATCGCATGGCGCTGCACATCAACGGCATAGACGCGACCTTCAGCCCCTACGAGGGTAGCGGCCGGAAAGACAAAATGTCCGAGTGAACCACAGCCGAGATCGGCCACGGTCCAACCAGCTCCAACCCCTAGTTGCCCTAGAAGAAAGAAAGGGTCGATAAGCGCAAGACCAGTGGGTCGCATACTATTTTATTTTCCCAACCCCGGCATGAATGAGCTAAAGGCACCAAACAAAAATTTTTCCCACAAATTTGTGGCGACCAAAAAACCGATGAATACAACAAATAATCCGACGCATTTATAAAATAAGTTGGTTCCTCCTCCGCCTAATTTTGCTTCAGCCCATTCAACGGCTCCAAAAAAATCAATCACGATGGAGGTTCTGATGACCATAAAGGCTCCTGCCGCCGCAATCGCCAGCCCTAACAAAAGATGAAAGATGAACGACATGTTACGGAGTATACTATGCGATCCTAAGAAGGAAAACTCTTGTGAAAAGAAGAGGCGACCTGTTAGGATGAGCTTGATTCTATGTATTCTTCTCGACCCCTGCGTCCGAATCGACCGACACGCCCTCAAACGAGCGCCTCTTCTTCTCACAAAACCAGCTGGGAAGGGGTTTCGGATTGGTATGCAGACTATCTCGCCAAACCAGGAACTATACAGGCGGAGGTCGTCTTTCCCGGGGTCGCGAGATTACTTGCGTGCAAACCACAGAGCGAGCATCTCGATATCGCGTGCGGAGAGGGCAGTTTCGCGCATTATCTTTTGCGAAAAACACCCCTCACATTTACTGGACTCGATGCCTCTCGCTCTCTCATTGAACGTGCACGAGCGCGTCGTTTACCACACTCGACCTTTGCCGTGGGAGATGCAGCGAATTTTGCTGCTGCATTTGCAGGACGTCGCTTTGATAGCTTGAGTTGTATTCTCGCCCTTCAAAATATTGAGTCCCTCGTGGATGTTTTTCTAGAAGCATCACAAGTTCTTAAACCGAACGCACCCTTCGTCTTTGTCTTAAACCATCCGTGTTTTCGCCAGCCACGGCAGAGCGGCTGGGGGTGGGATGAGGCAAGAAAACTTCAGTATCGTCGCGTGGATCGCTACCTAGAGGCGTATGAAATGCCAATCATTGCCCATCCTGGTTCCGCCCCAGAAGTAAAAACCTATTCTTATCATCGATCATTAGAATATTATATTACTGCTCTTGCACAGGCAGGATTTGTGGTGGACGCGATGGAAGAATGGACTTCACCAAAGGTGAGTACTTCGGGACCGCGTGCTAAGGCGGAAAATATTGCTCGGCAAGAGATTCCTCTGTTCTTAGCGATTCGGGCAAGAAAAACCTAAGCACGTTTATCGATACTTACTTTTGTGTAGTTCATCGGTAAATCACTAAAGTGTTTACTTACGCTTGCGACTTGTTGAGGGTCAGCGGTGGTAAAACAAGTAATCGATGAAGAACCTTCATCCTTCAATGAAGGGTGACGGGCGAGATATTGCGATAACGATTTAGCAACGATTTGTGCTTGAGAAAATATACGAGTTTGAGCATCTAGCTCTTCACGAAATAACGGCTCAACCAGAGCATAATGCGTGCACCCTAGGAGGACGGCTTCTGGAACAGCTCCCATTTTTTTCGTTCCTTCCTCGATATACTGTTGGATTTTTTCCTTGATTCGCTCAGGCTCACTCCCTTCTTCGATCATCGAGACGAGATCGGGACAGGCTTGCGAAACAACCTGCGCATTTGGGAGGCGTTTTTTTATTTCACGTTCATAGGCTCCAGAGGCGACGGTACTCGGCGTCGCAAACACCAGCACAGATTGGGCATGATTATTCGTGTTTTTCTGTAACCAATCCACACCTGTAATAACTTCTACGGTTGGCACAAGGATACCAAGCACGCGGGCGTTAGGAGCGTGCTGCGGAAGCCAGTCTTGTTGGATCGTTCGTAATGCATTCGCGGAGGCGGTGTTACAGGCCAAGACGACGAGAGAACAGCCTTGATCGATTAACCATTTCACTCCTTGCGTGGTAAACGCTTGCACGTCTTCACGCGAACGTGATCCGTAAGGAGCGCGGGCATTATCCCCTAAATATAAAAATGGTCCTGGAATGGATTTTACGACCTCACGCAAAATAGTGAGTCCACCAAGACCTGAATCGAAAAAACCGATCATATCGCACAGACATCCTTACATGAGTACCGTGCCTTCACAAGAATCTTGTTAACAGACCGCTTATGCTTTCGCTCGATTCAATATGATTTTCCTCCATAACAAATAGCCTAGAAAAAGAATTAACGCACAAAACAAAACATCTGCAGCAAATACGCCAGCTCTTACAGTACTTACCGCTGCGCTGACCTTAGAGCCCTGTATCCAAGCAAATGGGATTCCGAGCTTCCACCCAGGCTCATAACACCAATTATCGAGACCCTCACACATATTTCCAGCGACTCGTTGGTACGGATATTCGATGAATTGTATAGCAATCGCAGGTACTATAATTCCAAACATCGGCAAACCTCGTCTTAAGGTTGCTTTAAACCGTGAACTACGTGAGTTCATATCATCATTTACGCCCCATGACATTTCTTGAACTTCTTTCCACTTCCACAAGGACAGATATCGTTGCGTCCTACGTCCTTTAACTTGAAGTCAGGGGCGCTCGGCGCACTAGCCGAAGGAGACGGAGCTTGAGGAGCGGCTGGTTCGTTGGAGAGGAAGGTTTGGTCGCCTTCTTTTGGGGGGCCGGAGAGCTGGACGTTCTGAGTTGGAAGGATTTGTTGTTGCGCGACTTCGCGGGTGATTTGGACTTTGAAGATGGTACGCGTAATGCGTTCGTTGATACGGGCGAGGAATTCGTGGAATAAACGGTACGCTTCTTTCTTATATTCTACGAGCGGATCGCGTTGACCATACCCTTGAAGACCGACGCCTTTGCGCAAGTGATCCATGGTTTCGAGATGTTCGATCCAAAGATCATCGATAGAACGAAGCATCACTGTTTTCTCGATGTCGGCCATGAGGACACTGTCCCCTACGGATTCTTCGACCTTGGCATACGCTTCTTTGACGACTTCTAAGATGCGCGTTACGAGTTCCGTACGCATCGCGACTAAATCTTCTTTACCTTCGATGGATTGGCGCGCGATGTGTAGGCGCTCAGAGACAGGCACCGTGTCCGGTACCATGGTTTTGATTAATTGTTCTAACTTATCTAATTCCCACATGCCTGGATCTTCTGCAGACGTGTGATACGCGACCAATGTCTCGACTTCAGATTGGACGATTTCGTTGACCTTTACCTTGGTGACGCGTTCGCCCTCATGCGTTGGCTGAGCGATAAGCTCAAGTAATTCACGGCGTTTTTTGTAGATAACGGTGCGATGCTTGTTCAAAATATCATCGTACTCCAATAGATGCTTACGGATATCGAAATTATGCCCTTCGACTTTACGCTGAGCCGATTCAAGCGAGCTCGTGAGCATCCGGTTTTCGATCGCTTCGTTATCAGGTAACCCTAAACGATCCATAGCGGTTTTCATGCGGTCAGAGCCGAAGATGCGCATAAGATCGTCTTCCATGGAGACGTAGAACTGCGTTGTACCTGGATCTCCTTGACGACCGGAGCGACCACGCAGCTGGTTATCGATGCGACGGGATTCGTGACGTTCGGTACCGAGGACATGGAGACCACCGAGCGCGCGCACTTCTTCCGCTTCTTTCACTTCAGGAGGATTTCCACCAAGAATAATATCCACGCCACGTCCAGCCATATTCGTGGCGACGGTGACGGCACCTTTGCGACCGGCTTGGGCGATGAATTCTGCTTCGCGCTCATGGTTTTTGGCGTTTAAGATATTATGAGGAATACCTGCTTGTTTAAGTAGTTCGCTCATGAGCTCGTTCTTTTCGATGCTGACAGTACCGATCAAGATCGGTTGTCCTTGTTCGTGACGAAGCTTCACCTCTTGTACGACTGCTTGGTATTTTCCTAATTCCGTCTTATAGACACGATCGGTTAAATCCTTACGTTTGTTGTCACGGTTTGTGGGAATATTCAAGACCTCTAATTGATAGATCTTGTGGAACTCCTCTGCTTCTGTGGCCGCCGTTCCGGTCATGCCGGATAGCTTGGTATATAAGCGGAACAAGTTTTGAAACGTAATGGTAGCCAACGTCAATGACTCGCGCTGGATTGGTACGCGCTCTTTCGCTTCGATCGCTTGATGTAACCCTTCCGAGTACCGTCTACCAACCATCAAGCGCCCCGTGAATTCATCCACGATGACGACCTCACCTTCACGCACGACATAGTCTTTATCCTTCTTGTAGAGCGCGTGGGCACGCAAGGCCTGCTCAAGATGGTGCACGAGCTTCATTCCGCCCTGTATGTAAAGGTTTTCCACCCCAAGCCAGCCTTCTATCTTGGCGATACCCGCTTCGGTCAGGGTGGCGCTCCGGACTTTTTCATCAACGAGGTAATCCTCTTTTGCAGCTAAGCGTGGCACGAGTTCGGCGAAGCGATAGTAGAGATCGCCCGCTTCTTCCGCAGGAGCAGAGATAATGAGGGGAGTACGGGCTTCGTCGATCAAAATAGAATCGACTTCGTCAATAATAGCGTAATGTAGGTCGCGCTGAACCATCTCTTCCTTGCGCTGAACCATGTTGTCACGCAAGTAATCAAAACCGAACTCATTGTTTGTGCCGTATGTGATGTCGGCGGCATA
>CAZIQG010000020.1:0-17334 GCA_964541725.1 uncultured Gammaproteobacteria bacterium | reverse complement strand
GGGCTTTGGCTCATTCGTTAGCGTCTTTGGTGTTTTGAGCTGTATTGGCCTTGAAGTGGCGCAAATTTGGACGTGTTCTCTAGGCGGATTCCCTATAAGGTGTGGTTAACCCCTATTTACCTTGACGAGGAGGGTGAATGCTGATAGATTGGGCGCACCTTACACGTTTTTAACCTTTGTTTGGGGCTTTCATCCCTCTAAAGATTGCATGCCTACTATTGCTCAGCTCATCCGTCGCCCACGTACGACGTCTCGCCGTAAATCTAAGAGCCCGGCGCTTCAATTTGCGTTCGACACCTTGCATCGCAAGCGTACGGAATTGTCCCGTGGTTCTGCCTTCAAGCGCGGTGTGTGTACTAAGGTCACCACCATGACGCCAAAAAAGCCTAACTCGGCTGTGCGTAAAATCGCCCGTGTTCGTCTCTCGAATGGGCAAGAAGTTACGGCCTACATCCCTGGAGAAGGTCACAACTTGCAAGAGCACTCCATCGTCCTTATTCGTGGCGGTCGTGTGAAAGATCTTCCTGGTGTGCGCTACCACATTGTCCGTGGTGTCTACGATACGCAAGGAGTTGCTAACCGTCGTGGTAGCCGTTCCCTCTACGGTGCTCGTCGTCCTAAGCCAGAAGCAAAAAAATAATCTAATTAACTCCTGATCATATGCGCGGAAAACAAGCTCCCAAGCGTAAAGTAGCCCCTGATCCAAAATATGGATCGACCAATGTGGCGAAGCTGATCAACTACATCATGATTGGCGGCAAGAAGCAGAAGTCGCAAGGCATCGTGTACGCAGCCTTCGACATTGTAGAAGAGAAGATGAAAAAGCCAGCCATCGAAATGTATGAAGAGGCGCTTAAGAACGTCTCTCCAAGTGTCGAAGTGAAATCCAAGCGTGTCGGTGGAGCGAACTACCAAGTTCCTCTCCAGGTTCGTGCTGAACGTCGTTTGCAGCTGGCATTGCGCTGGATGATTGATGCCGCCCGCTCCCGCAAAGGCAAGCCAATGTCGGAGCGCCTCGCGACCGAAATCATGGATGCGGCACAAAACCAAGGTGAAGCGGTCAAGAAGCGTGCTGATGTGCACCGCATGGCCGAAGCGAACCGCGCCTTCGCTCACTTTGCTCGATAATCGTCATTTCCAATACGTGAATCGTGACTGCGGATGTCTGACGGAACAACCGATCGGCGCTTCCCCTGACACGATTCACGTTTTGCTTTCATCTTTTACTCTATAATCTATTATGCCTCGTGAATATTCTTTGAAGGACACACGTAACTTTGGGATTATTGCTCATATTGATGCCGGGAAAACCACGGTATCTGAACGTATTTTGTTTTATACGGGTCGTAAGCATAAGATCGGAGAAGTGCATGAAGGAGAAGCCACGATGGACTGGATGGAGCAAGAACGTGAACGTGGCATCACGATCACGGCGGCGGCCACGACCTGTTACTGGAAGGGTTCTCGCATGAACTTGATTGATACGCCTGGACACATCGACTTTACGATCGAAGTTCAGCGATCCTTGCGCGTTTTGGACGGAGCGGTGACGGTGTTTGACGGCGTGGCTGGGGTGGAATCCCAATCAGAAACCGTGTGGCGCCAAGCGGACAAGCACAACGTGCCTCGTATTTGTTTTATCAACAAATTGGATCGCATGGGGGCAGATTTTTACGCAGACGTAAAATCAATCCACGACCGTTTGACGAAGCGTGCCCATCCAATCCAATTGCCAATTGGTGCAGAAGCGAATTTTGTCGGCATCATCGACCTTATGACCATGAAGGCACAGATGTATCTTGATGAAATGGGTCAGAAGATTGAAGAAGTGGATGTCCCTGCTGACATGTTGGAAAAGGCCAAACAATATCGCGCGCAGATGATCGAAGCAATCGCGGAAACGGATGAAGACATGATGAACCGCTATTTGGCGGGAGAAGAGTTTACCTTGGAAGAATTGAAAGCGGGCTTGCGCAAAGCAGTGATCGCGGGTCACATCAACCCAATTTTATGTGGTTCAGCTTTGAAGAATAAGGGTGTCCAGTTCTTGCTTGATGCGATCGTTGATTACCTTCCTTGCCCTCTTGATATTCCAGCTACAAAAGCGCACGCCCTTGAAGATGAGAATCAGGCGATCGCCGTCCATCCTTCGGACAGCGAACCATTCGCTGCGCTGGCCTTTAAAGTCATGACGGATCCATTCGTCGGAAAATTGATTTTCTTCCGTGTCTATTCCGGAACGATGGCAGCAGGTTCTTACGTGATCAACGCGAAGACGGGCGAAAAAGAACGTCTTGGTCGTATCGTGCGCATGCACGCCAACGAACGTGAAGATGTGAGCGAAGTGTTTGCTGGAGATATTGCCGCAGCCGTAGGTTTGAAAGGTACGTTTACCGGAGATACAATTTATGATGAAAAGCGCCCACTCGTGCTTGAATCGATTGTAATTCCTGAACCCGTGATCTCGATTGCGATTGAACCTAAAACAAAGGCTGACCAAGAAAAGATGGGTGTCGCTCTTCAGAAATTGGCGGAAGAAGATCCTTCCTTCCGTGTGCGTACGGATGAAGAAACCTTGCAAACGATCATTGCGGGTATGGGTGAACTCCACCTGGAAATCATCGTTGACCGCATGAAGCGCGAATTCAAGGTGGAAGCCAATGTTGGTAAGCCTCAGGTAGCCTACCGTGAAGCTATTCGCGCCAAGGCAGAAGATGTCGAAGGAAAATATGTTCGCCAATCTGGTGGGCGTGGTCAATATGGTCACTGTGTGATCGATATCGAACCAAACGAACGCGGCAAAGGCTACGAATTTGTGGATGAAATTAAGGGCGGTGTCATTCCTCGCGAATTTATCCAACCAATCAACAAAGGAATTCAAGAAGCAAGACAGCGTGGTGTATTGGCTGGGTATCCTCTTCTCGATGTGAAGATTACCTTGAAAGATGGAAGCTACCACGATGTGGACTCTTCCGAAGCGGCCTTTAAGATCGCCGGTTCCATGGCCTTCCAAGAAGGATGCCGCAAAGCAGGGTTGTACTTGCTCGAACCAATCATGAAGGTCGAAGTTGTCACCCCAGAAAACTACATGGGTGATGTGATCGGTGACTTGAACGCCAAGCGCGGTCAGATCCAAGACATGGGTGAACGCAGCGGTGCCCGTATCGTGAACGCAGAAGTCCCCTTATCCGAAATGTTCGGGTACTCCACGGGCTTACGTTCTATGACGCAGGGTCGCGCGAGTTACTCGATGGAATTCAGCCACTACGGTGAAGTTCCTTCCAACGTCTCCCAAATGGTGGTCGAAGGACGCATGAAGAAATAAGTAGAAATGCTACAATAAAAACACCTCTTACGAATCACGTAAGAGGTGTTTTGTATTTGACGAATGATTAGGTTTTGTGGGAAAAGACAGGTGGAGGGTTTCATGAGGCGTGTATTGCCGTGGACGTTCGAATTCGTTAGGGCCAAGGCGTGTAGCGTGGCAGAGAGTCTGTTGCCTGCGGATGCGAGGTTGCCGTCCAACTTCAGGACGGTCGTCTTCCTCGGATTCTGCTTCATCGCGGCGGCTGGCGCCATTACCCGCGAAGTGTGCATGTCTGATCCCAAGAAGTGAGGATACCGTTCCGTTTTGGGTGCGTGGAAATAGCGAAATGGCTCTCTGTTTAGAGAAGAAATGAACAGTTAACAGGTAAGATGAAGCAAAAAGCGTAGAGATGATGTGTTTAGCAATGTCTAAACATCTCGTCCCTACGTTTTTTCTATTCCGCAAAACCTCTTGTTTCTTTAGATAAATACACAAAAACGCTCTTCTTTAGAGCGCTTATTTCTTCAAGCCTATCTTTGTTTTGAATTACTTTACTTCTCATTTTTTACGCACCCGATTTGAAACGGTTGCAGAAGTGAGTCGCTCTTATCTTTTTCAATTTCTTCCCCCTTATTCTTATCGCTTCACTTCTCCTGGTGGAGCGTTTTGCGTTTTTGCCAAAATGAATACTTGTCAATTCCGTGCGCATGGGTTGAGATGGGAAATATATGTCATTACAGCGAATTATTGAGCTGGCGCGACGGCAGGGGATGCCCGTCATTTTGACGGATGTGGCGGGGCGAGAGCCGATGGTTGTTTTGCCGTTGGAGGCGTATGAGAAAATGCTGGAGGGGGATAAAAAGGCCTCAGGCATTAGGGATCAGGTATCAGTACAGGGAGCGAAAAGTGAGCCGAATCATCCTGTGAAGCAGCAGGCGGTTGTTTCTCCTGATGCCTCATCCCTGATGCCTGAGGCCTCTCCCCCTGATGGTCTCCGGGTGCGGCAGCGGGATGAGGATCGGGTGCAGGCGCTCCATCGTTCGCTGGATACGGTGTCTCATGAGGTACCAGCCCAACAATTACCCCAAAAAGAGGGGGGAGATGGCTTGGTTTTGGAGGAGCGATTTTCCTTTCAACTGTAAGATTGCATGATCCTGTGCTTTGACCCGTCGTTTGTGAGCGATGGGTCTTGTCATCTTGGCTAACTTCTGCTACTATCTGCTCACTCGCGAAATAGCTCCGAGGACGTGCTCACTCGGCGCGGTTCATTGTGAACTGCCTCCACGTGAGAATATCCTCATGGATTAGCCAAAAACGCGAATCTTTCACTCTTATTTTTTTAATGCATTCCGCATTACGTACCTATGGCAGACGTCTTTCAACGGACAAAACCACACGTGAACATTGGTACCATCGGTCACGTTGACCATGGTAAGACCACCACCACGGCGGCTATTTTGACGGTTCTTGGCGCTCACGGCATGTCGGCCCAGAAAAAGGGTATCGATGACCTTGATAAAGCCCCAGAATCCAAGTCTCGTGGGATTACGATTGCTACCGCTCATACCGAATATGAGTCGGAGAAGCGTCACTATGCTCACGTTGACTGTCCTGGTCACGCTGACTACATCAAGAACATGATCACGGGTGCCGCCCAGATGGACGGTGCAATCTTGGTTGTGTCTGCAACGGATGGTCCAATGCCTCAAACGCGCGAGCACATTCTTTTGGCTCGTCAGGTTGGTGTGCCTGCGATCGTTGTCTTCTTGAACAAGGTGGACATGGTAGAAGATGCGGAGCTTATCGACTTGGTCGAACAAGAAATCCGTGACCTTTTGACCAAATACGAATTTGATGGCGAAAAGACCCCAATTATCCGTGGATCTGGATTGAAAGCTCTTCAAAACCCAACGGATGAAGCTGCTGCTAAGCCAATTTTGGATCTTATTAAGGCTTGTGATGAGTTTATCCCAGAGCCTGTTCGTGAAACTGACAAGCCATTCCTTATGCCTGTGGAAGACGTGTTCTCCATTGAAGGCCGTGGAACGGTGGTGACGGGTCGTATTGAACGCGGACAAATCAAGATCAACGAAGAAGTCGAAATCGTTGGTTTGGGTGAAACGCGCAAGACGGTCGTCACGGGTATCGAAATGTTTAACAAGCAGCTTGACTCTGGTCTCGCTGGTGACAACGCAGGCTTGCTCTTGCGTGGGACCAAGAAAGATGAAATCGAACGTGGAATGGTGCTTGCCAAGACGGGTTCTATCAAGCCTCACACCGAATTCGAAGCAGAAGTCTACGCTCTTACTAAGGAAGAAGGTGGTCGCCACAAACCATTTGTGACGGGCTACAAACCTCAGTTCTATATCCGTACAACGGATGTGACGGGTGAAGTCAAATTGCCTGCAGAAGTTGCCATGGTGCAACCAGGTGACACGACCAAGATGGTTATCACGCTCATCGCTCCAGTCGCTATGGAAGACAAGATGCGCTTCGCTATCCGTGAAGGTGGCAAAACGGTCGGTGCCGGTGTCGTTACCAAGATCATTAAATAATTATTAGCGGGAGAGTTCCCCCGCGCCGAGTCCTGCCTATCTATCAGATAGACGGTTAGGACTCGGCGCGGGGGATGACATGGCTCTCCTCTCATTCCCATGGCAGACGCCAAACCTACGACGACGTCTTCTCATCGTGTACGGATCAAGATTCGTGCCTATGATCACAAGATCATTGACCAAGCGACGAAGATGATTATCGAAACTGCGGAGCGCAGCGGAGTCAGTGTGATTGGTCCTGTGCCACTTCCAACTGAAAAGAAGAAGTGGACGGTCAACCGTTCAACCTTTGTCCACAAAAATGCGCGTGAACAATTTGAGATGAGAATCCATAAACGTGTCGTTGATATCTTGGATCCAAATCCAAAGACGATTGATGCGCTTACCTCCCTCAACTTGCCCGCCGGTGTCGATGTTGAGATCAAGATGTAAGGTTTTACAACCTAGTTCGATTCCCAAGGAGAAAGCCTCCCGCTAACGCGGAGAGAAACCTCCCTGTTGACGCTTACCTGAGAAGGTAGGCTCCGGCCTCCATGCAGGCGGGATGAATCGCGATCCCTCACGTGTACGTGTTTGTGCGTTTGCATACAACACCGAATGCTTGAAGACGATTGCGGTCGTCAATAGCATTCGGTGTTTTACGTTATTACCTACTCCTCAGCGACCAATCCGATTCCTATGAAATTCATTCTTGCGAAAAAACTCGAGATGTCGCAGGTCTACGACGCGGACGGCAATGTTACCCCGGTAACGTTACTTGAGGCCGGTCCCTGCTATGTGACCCAAGTAAAGAGCACAGAGAGTGATGGATATATGTCTGTTCAGGTTGGTTTTGGAACAGCAAAGCGTCTCACGAAAGCATTGGAAGGACACTTGAAGGATTTGCCTAAGCTTGCCCATATCGCGGAGTTTCGTCTTATGGCGGAAGCGGAGGTCAAGCGAGGTGACATGATCGAAGCCTCTACCTTTCAGCCGGGTGACATGGTGCATGTTACTGGAATCTCAAAAGGAAAAGGGTTTCAAGGTGTGGTGAAGCGCCATGGATTCCATGGGCATCCAACTTCTCACGGTCACAAAGACCAAGAGCGTATGCCTGGTTCGATCGGTGCCGGTGGTCCACAGCACGTGTTCAAAGGTCGCCGCATGGCAGGCCGCATGGGCAACGGGCAGATCACGGTGAAGAATTTGCAGGTCGTTGAAATCCGTGAAGGAGGAATCCTCGCCCTTAAAGGAGCCGTTCCTGGACCACGGAATGCTGTCATTCAGATTGTGTCTGCTTAAGCTCATATGCCAAACGTTTCTGTCTACAATGAAACTGGGAGCCAAGTAGGAAGCCTCGCGCTTTCCGACGCCTTGTTTGCTGTGAAGCCTGAACAGGCGATTATCCATGAAGCGATGGTTGCCCAGCGTGCCAATGCACGTCGTGCCATTGCGAACACTAAGACTCGCGGAGAAGTGAGTGGTGGTGGAAAAAAACCATGGAAGCAAAAAGGAACCGGCCGTGCTCGCCAAGGATCCATCCGTTCCCCTCAATGGGTGGGTGGTGGTATTACCTTTGGTCCAACCAGCGAACGTAATTTTTCCGTAAAGATTAACAAGAAGCTCAAGCGTAAAGCGCTCTTCATGGCATTGTCCGACAAGGTTCAAAACCAGAAATTGATGGTCTTGGAATCGATGGCGACGACGTCTGCAAAGACGAAGTACGCGGCTTCGGTGATTGCAAAATTACCGATTGATCGCAATGTGCTGCTCGTCGTGCCTGGGGCATCGGCGATCTTGATGCGCATGGTTCGCAACTTGCAAAACGTGAAGCTCGTGTCTGCCAACTCTGTCAATTTGATTGATGTGTTGACCTATCGTTCCGTCGTGTTCCTCAAGGACGCGGTGCCAGCGTTTGAAGGTCTCTATCGCGATTAACCGTATGGGAATTCTTGATCGATTGAATAAAAAAGCCACCGACTCCAAAGAGTCTACGGAGGCTAAGAAGAAAACTCCGGCCAAGCGTGCTGCAAAAAAGGCAGACGTGTCTACCGAAGCAAAGAGTGATGTTGTATCTGCGAAAGCGGTTCCAGCAGAGCTTTTATCTGTGCTCTCGCGTCCTCGCGTGAGTGAGAAGGCGGCTCGTTTAGGGGCGCTTAACACCTACGTGTTTGAAGTTGCGTTAGATGCGGAAAAAATCCAAATCAAAAAAGCCGTGGAAGCCATCTACGGAGTAAAGGTCGCTGTCGTACGCACGGTACGCGGTCTTGGAAAGCCTGTCCGTCGTGGCCGCCGTCCTTCCACTCGCAGTGACTGGAAAAAGGCGCTTGTTACGCTTGTGCCTGGACAAAAGCTTGATCTCTACGAAGGCGTCTAACCTCTCCTCCTATGCCTATTAAAGTCTATCGACCCGTTACCAAAGGGCGGCGCCTCTCCTCGGTGCAAGATTTTTCCGACATCACCCGTGATGAACCGGAGAAGTCTTTGATTGTGACCCGTAAGGTTCACGCAGGACGTTCCGGCGGAAAAATTTCCGTCCGTCATCAAGGCGGTGGAGCAAAACGGTTTTTGCGCGATGTGGATTTTGTGCGCGCGCATTTTGATGTGCCTGCGCGGATTGATTCGGTTGAATACGATCCAAATCGTGGTGCTCGTATTGGTTTGATTATCTACCGTGATGGCCGAAAGAGCTACATGCTCTTGCCAGACGGAATGAAGGTAGGGGACACGGTCATCTCTTCTCAAAAGGAAGCAGACATCACCGTTGGAAACCGCTTACCACTTGAAAAGATCCCTGTTGGTACGCCTATCCATGCCGTGGAATTGGTTCCAGGCAAGGGTGCACAGATGGGACGTGCAGCTGGAACGCGCATCGAATTCAGCGCTATCGAAGGGAGCTGGGCCATCCTCAAACTTCCTTCTGGTGAAATGCGTCGCGTGCCGAAAGTGTGTATGGCAACGATTGGGACGGTATCTAACCCAGATTGGCACTTAGTTCGTTGGGGCAAGGCTGGTCGTATGCGCCATCGCGGCATTCGCCCAACGGTTCGTGGAAAAGTCATGAACCCAGTGGATCACCCGCACGGTGGTGGTGAAGGCAAGCATCCAATTGGTATGAAGTATGCCAAGACCAAGTGGGGTAAGCACGCGCTCGGAGTGAAGACTCGTCGCGCAAAGAGTTCGTCTGATCGCCATATTCTTGTCCGCCGTCGCGGTAACACGCTTTAATCTATGTCTCGTAGTCTCAAAAAAGGTCTCTTCACTGATGCCAAGCTGCTTAAAAAAGTAGCTGCCTTGAAGGCCGGTGACAAAACGCCTATCAAGACCTGGTCGCGCGCGTCGACGATTACGCCAGAGATGGTGGGTCGGGTGATTGCTGTCCACAATGGTAAGGTGCATGTATCGGTGGTTATCGTGGAAAACATGGTGGGTCACAAGCTAGGTGAATTCTCGCCTACGCGTAAATTTGTTCGCCATGGTGGTAAGATTCAGAAGGCGGCAGAAACCGCTAAGCCAGCTGCCGCTCCGGCTGCTAAGAAGTAATCTTATATGGATATTCACGCCTCTCTTCGTTATCTTCGCATGGCCCCTCGTAAGGTGCGCCTTGTGATTGATGCCGTTCGCGGACTGCCAGTCATGGCTGCGGATACACGCTTAACGTTTATGAAAAAAGCGGCTGTTGAACCAGTTCAAAAACTGTTACGTTCTGCGATCGCGAACGCCGAACACAACTTTCATTTAAAGAAGGAAGACCTGATTGTGAAAACGATTACGGCCGATGGCGGGCCTACGCTTAAGCGTAGCCGTCCACGCGCCCGTGGATCGGCCGCGCCGATTCGTAAGCGCACGACGCATATCATGATCGTGTTGGCTCCTAAAGCTGGCTCGGTCACGCCTTCTCCTGTCAGCGCGGAAACTCCAGCTGTAAAGGCACCTGCTAAAAAAACGGCGGCTCGCGCTTCCGCTCCATCATCTGCTCGCAAGACGACTTCGTCGAAGGGAGCGGTTAAGACTGCCTAACTTATGGGTCATAAAGTTCATCCATTTGGATTCCGTATTGGAACCACTACCACGTGGCCATCTCGTTGGTTTGCCCGTGATGCGGCGTATCGCAGCCAAGTTCGTCAAGATATTGGCTTGCGCGCCTTTTTGAAGAAAGAGTTGAAGGACTGCGCGGTCAACCGCGTGGATGTCGAACGTTCTCGTGGCGCATTATCTATCACGATCCATACGGCGAAGCCTGGGTATGTGATTGGTCGTGCTGGCGACGGAATTGATCAACTCAAAAAGAAGATCATCAAAGAATTTTTTCCTGGCAAGTCTAAGGGGTTGCAACTCCATCTTTCCGTCCAAGAAGTTGGCCGTCCAAACTTGGAGGCTGCCCTGGTCTGTCAGGGAGTTATTAGTGATCTTGAACGACGCATGGCGTTTCGTCGCGTCTTGAAGACATCGATTGAACGTGTGAAAAAAGCGGGAGCCCTCGGGGTAAAAATTGCTGTCTCCGGTCGTTTGAATGGAGCAGAGATTGCTCGTCGTGAATGGTTGTACTGGGGAAAGATCCCACTTACGAACTTGCGTGCAGATGTGGATTACTACCAAGACTTTGCGCAAACGATTGCCGGAGCGATTGGAGTTAAGATCTGGATCTACCGCGGTGATGTGTTTGAACAAGACCGCTTGTCCCAATACCAGCCAACCACCCAAACGCGCACTCCTGGACGCTCTGACCGTCGTGACGGAGGTCGTCCGATGGGCGGTGCAGGTTTTAATGGTCGTGATCGTGGTTCAGCTCGTGGCTCAATGGGAGCTGCTCGTCCTCCGCGTGAAGCGACGCAAAGTGTTCCTCCTAGCGCACCGGTTGCCGCCTAACCTTCCCTTCTATGTTGATTCCTAAAAAAGTAAAACATCGCAAGTGGCACAAGGGTCGTGCCCGCAACATCCGTGTTGCTTCTGATAAGCTTGAACTTGCGTTTGGGTCCTACGGCCTTAAAGCCTTAACACCCGCTTGGATCTCCAGCCAACAGATTGAAGCTGGTCGTCGTGTCCTTACTCGCTACATCAAGCGTGGAGGAAAAATCTGGATCCGTGTCTTTCCAGACAAGCCTCTGACGAAGCACGGGAATGAAAATCCGATGGGTTCCGGAAAAGGCGCGGTCGACCACTATGTCGCTGTGATTCGCCCAGGCACGATCATTTACGAAATGGATGGGATTACGAAAGAGGCGGCGCAAGAAGCATTGCAGAGCGCTGCCTACAAGATCTCCTCTGTGTGTAAATTCATCAGTAATGACTAGCGCTATGGATATTTCTACGCTCCGCACGGCTTCAGCCGCTGAACGCGAACGCTTACTGATAGAAGCACGCACCAAGCTCCGCGATCTCCGTTTCAAAGTTGCTACCCGCCAATTGACCAAAGTACGACAGATTCGCGTCCTCAAGCGCGATATCGCTCAGATCCTTACGGTCATTGCGCACTAGTTTTTCCTCCTATGCAAGCCTCCCCATTATCCACCTCTTCTTCATACCGTCGCTTCGAAGGCGTCGTTGCTTCCGTGTCGGGTCCTACGACCGCGGTTGTTCGTGTTGATCGCCAGGTGGCTCATCCAAAGTACGGAAAGTACTACACGATTTCAAAGAAGTTCATGATTCATGATCCGATGAGCGCGGCCAAGGTTGGCGATACGGTTGAAATTGAAGAATGCCGTCCGGTGTCTCGTCACAAGCGCTGGCGCTATGTGTCCACGCTTCGTTCGGTTCAGAAGACCGCCTAACCTCTATGGTCCAACATCGTTCTATGCTCCAGGTGGCCGATAACACCGGAGCCAAACTCCTCCAGTGCATCCATGTGCATGGCGGGTACAAAAAGCGTTACGGTCGCATCGGCGACATGCTTACGTGTGTCGTGAAAGAAGCGGCTCCACGTGGGATGGTAAAGAAGTCGGATATTGTCCACGTTGTGTTGGTTCGTTCGCATAAAGAAGTGCGTCGCGCAGACGGGACGTACGTCCGCTTTGATGATAACGCCGGCGTTATCATTGAACAGAAGAATAAAGAGCCAAAAGGAACACGTATTTTTGGTCCTGTCGCGCGTGAATTACGCACGAAGGGATACGGAAAAATTATTTCCTTGGCTCCTGAAGTCGTGTAACCCCTATGTCTACCTTTCATGTAAAAACTGGCGACGAGGTTAAAGTCCTCGCTGGCAAAGATCGTGGCAAGACAGGCAAGGTTACGCAGGTTTTTCCTAAGCTTAACCGGGTGGTGGTGGAAGGAGTGAATATTACTAAACGTCACTTACGGACACGCCGTCAGGACGAAGCGGGTCGCATTGTTGAGTTCTCCATGCCAATCCACGCGTCTAACGTTGCGCGCACAGAAGAGGGGAAAACGGCCTCTGCTGATGCGAAGCCTAAGCGCACGCGCTCACCCAAAAAGACTGCCTAATGTATGACTCTTAAAGAACGTTATCAACAAGAGATTGTCCCAGCTCTGCAAAAAGAGCTCGGCATCAAGAACCGCATGGCCGTCCCTAAGGTGACGAAGGTGGTTTTGTCGGTCGGCCTCTCTCAAGGCGCGAAAGACCCTAAGGTGGCCGAAGTGGTAGAAGCGACGCTTCGTCGTATTTCTGGCCAACGTCCTGTCAAAACGAAGGCGAAGAAGTCCATTGCGAGCTTTAAAATCCGTGAAGGAATGGTTGTGGGTACGATGGTGACCTTACGTGGTGAGCGTATGTGGGATTTTCTTGCAAAATTAACGCAAGTCACCTTCCCTCGCATCCGTGATTTTCGTGGCATTTCTTCCAAGGTGGTAGATGCGCGCGGGAACTTATCGGTTGGGTTTAAAGAGCACCTTGCCTTCCCAGAAATCCGTTCAGACGAAGTCGAGCGTTTGCACGGGATGCAAGTTACGGTCAGCACGACCGCCGGCTCTCGCGACGTGGGAGAGCGTTTATTCAAAGCCCTCGGCTTCCCATTCCAAGCATAATGTATGGCTACTGAAGCACAAATTGCCAAATCCAACCGGAAGCCGAAGTTTTCCACGCGCAAAGTCTTGCGTTGCTGGAAATGCGGACGCAAACACGGGTATATGCGAGATTTTGATCTCTGCCGTATCTGCTTCCGTGAGCTCGCCCTGCGTGGCGAACTCCCGGGTGTCAAGAAATCCAGCTGGTAATTTTCTCCTATGATCACTGATCCAATTAGCGACTTTCTCACGCGTTTGCGCAATGCGCAGGCGGCGGAGCACGAGACCACCATGGTTCCCGGGTCGCGCATGAAACTTGCTATCGCCAAGCTTTTGGAACGCGAAGGATATATCCAAGCGGTCAAAGAGCAGGTTGATGGTGTTAAGAAAACCCTCGTTGTCACCCTAAAGTACACGGGCAAAGTGGCGGCCATTCGTGCCATTCGTCGTGTGTCCAAGCCGGGTTTGCGCGTCTACCGCAAGGCAGATGAATTACCCCGCGTATTGTCTGACCAAGGGATTGCCATTATTTCTACCTCTGCTGGGGTGATGACGAACAAAGAAGCTCGTCGTCGCAAGCTTGGAGGAGAAGTTTTGTGCGAAGTCTACTAAACCGCCTATGTCTCGTATTGGTAAAAAACCAGTCCTGCTTCCCGCAGGCGTCGACGCGACCGTCGAGTCCCGTCACGTGACCGTCAAAGGTCCTAAGGCGACGTTGCAAGTGGCGCTTCCGCCACATGTACTTGTCGCTCTTCAAGCCGATCCTCGATCCTTGGTCGTGTCCGTTGAAGATGAGACACGTGTTGACCAACGCGCTCTCTGGGGGTTGGCACGTCAATTGTTGCAGAATGCAGTTGAAGGGGTGCAAAAAGTATTTGAAGAAGCTCTCGAATTTGTGGGAGTTGGGTTTAAGGTTGCCTTGGAGGGTCGCAAAGTGATGATGGATGTTGGGTTTTCTCATCGCGTTGCCTTTGACCTCCCAGTTGGGATTGAAGCAAAGGTAGAAAAACAGGTTCTCACCATCACCGGTTCTGATAAGTACTTGGTGGGAGAAACGGCTGCACGCATTCGTCGTATCAAACCTCCTGAACCGTATAAGGGGAAGGGAATTAAATATGTCGATGAAGTTATTCGCCGCAAAGCTGGTAAAACAGCTGGTAAGGGCGCTTAATCATTGATCACGTCCTATGTCTATTCAGCAACGTAAACAAGAACGCGTCAACCGACGCATTCAACGCATGCGGGCTCGGGTCCGTGGTACGACAGAGCGTCCACGCTTGGCCGTGTTTCGAGGACTTGCGCATATTTCTGCGCAGATCATTGATGATGCAACGGGTCGCACGTTAGCCGCTGCCTACGACCGTGAATTGTCGAAGGCGGATGGAAAGAAAACCAAGGTAGAAATTGCCATGGCGGTCGGAACCTTAATCGCCGAGCGTGCCAAGGGAAAAGGGGTGACTCAGGTCGTTTTTGACCGTCGCGATAAACAATACCAAGGACGTGTGCGAGCTCTTGCCGAGGGTGCGCGTACGGCTGGACTCATCTTTTAACCTACTATGACTGATACGATGGCAACACAAACAACGCCGCCTGCAGTAAAGCCAGCGGTAGCCGCTCCTCGTCCAGGTGCCGGCCAACGCGATATGCGTGGCGGTAACAACCGTGGCCAAGGTGGTCGTGGTGGATTTGGTGGTGGTCGTGGCCAAGGTGGTCGCGGCGGTAACAACCGTGGAGGTGGTCCACGTCGTGATGGCCGCGGGGGAGATGTTCCTGCCGAAGCCGAATACGATGAAAAGAACGTGGAAGTCGCCCGCGTGACTCGTGTTACGAAGGGTGGGAAGCGTATGCGTTTTCGTGCGCTTACGGTGATTGGAAACCGCAAGGGTCGAGTTGGGTTTGGGCTCGCAAAAGGTGTCGACGTAGCGTTGGCTACGGGTAAGGCTACGACGCAAGCGCGTAAAGCGTTGCTCACGGTTCCCATGATCTACGAGACGATCCCTCATCCTGTTGAAGCCAAGTTCGCAGCGGCTCGTGTGCTTTTGAAGCCTGCTCCAAAAGGAACGGGGATCAAAGCCGGTGGAGCGGTGCGCATCGTGCTTGAATTGGCAGGTGTCCCGAACGTCGTGTCTAAAATTTTAGGATCTTCTAGCAAGATCAATAATGTGAAAGCAACCTTTGCCGCGTTGAAAAAATTACGTGTTCCTCCTGTCAAAGAGGGGAAGACGGAAGACAAGCCGGCGGAAGCTGCGTCTAAGAAATAACCTATGGCTATTTCCCTTCATTCAGTCGCCTCCAAACCTGGTTCTCGCCAGCGTGTCAAACGCCTTGGTCGTGGGCCAGGAAGTGGACGTGGAAAGACCTCTGGTAAAGGTACCAAGGGGCAACGTGCGCGTACGGGCGGTAAATCTTCCCTTAAGTTGAAAGGGATGAAGCAAATGTTGCTCGCGTTTCCAAAAAACCGCGGGTTCCAGAGCCGGTTTGCGAAAGATTTGGCGTTGCGCGTTAGTCGTTTGAACGTGCTCGCGGCTGATGTTCCTGTGACATTGCAAGTATTGCAAGCAGCTGGACTCGTTCGTCGTGCGGACCGTTCGGCGAAAATCATTGCGGGTGGTGAACTCACCAAAGCGCTTACTATTGCGTCCGGCGTTTTTGTCTCCAAAGGAGCGAAGGCAGAGATCGAACGCGCGGGTGGCAAGGTGGCGTAATATAACCCTATGTGGGACAAGCTTTTTCAAGCCTTGCGTGTAAAAGAAGTCCGGAATGGCCTCCTGTTCGTGTTGGCCATGATGATTGTGTTTCGGATCGCGGCCAATATTCCTCTTCCAGGGATTGATCTGATTGCTTTGCAGAGATTTTTTGAAGCGAACCAATTGTTAGGGGTCTTAAACCTCTTCTCTGGTGGGACGATCCGTAACTTTAGCATTGTCGCCTTGGGTGTTGCGCCCTACATTACGGCTTCGATTGTGTTTCAGTTATTGGGAATGCTCGTGCCTCGGATTGAAGAAATCCAAAAAGATGGAGAAGCGGGTCAGCGCAGGATTAACCAATGGACACGCTTGCTTACGGTTCCTCTTGCGATCATCCAATCGATCAGTTTAATTGGTCTCATGAAGCAATCGCAATTTAACATCATTCAGAGTTCAAGTCCGGTATATTTGGCAGCGATTGTGTGTACGGTCACGGCCGGAACGCTTATCTTGATGTGGATTGGAGAATTGATTTCCGAAAAGAAGGTGGGCAACGGGATGTCGTTACTCATTGCGGCTGGCATCTTGGCGGATTTACCATCAGCTGTTTCACAGTTTTTGGCAACATTTGACCAGGCTCAATGGGTGACGGTCGCATTATATGCGGCGGTAGCAATCTTGACCGTCCTTGGAGTTGTATTTGTGACGGAAGGTCAGCGTAATATCCCTGTGCAGTATGCTCGTCAAGTGCGTGGCCAGGGTGTGGCATTGGGGGGCGTTGCTTCCTCGTTACCGCTTCGCGTAAATATGGTGGGGGTGATCCCAATTATTTTTGCTGTTTCGATGTTGCTATTTCCTAATTTGATCGCTCAATTCTTGGCACGTGCTCGGAGTGAGTGGCTAGCATCAATTGGACGTTGGGTGAACCTGACGCTGCAAAACCAGACGATATATGGTATCCTCTATTTCTTGTTAGTGGTTGGTTTTACCTATTTCTACACATCTGTCGTGTTCCATCCTGACAGGATTGCGGAGAATCTCCAAAAGCAAGGAGGGTTTGTCCCAGGCATTCGCCCGGGGCGCCCAACGGCGGAATATGTCGAGTATATTATCAACCGTATTACCCTCGGAGGAGCAGCCTTTCTTGGAGTTATTGCTATCATGCCGCTTGCTGTTCAGGGGCTTACGGGGGCTACCCAGTTGGCATTAGGAGGTACTTCTATGCTGATCGTTGTTTCTGTGGTGATTGAATCTGTAAAACAGGTTGAAGCCCAAGCGACGTTACGGGAATACGATGCGTACTAAGAAAAAAGTACCGAGGATCGGGTATTCAATATCGAGTATATCGATCTGATCTAACAAGGGTCGCCTAACAGTTGGGCGGCTTTTGTGTTTCTGTTATGATGACCGCTAATACTTCTATGCAGATATGGATGGCGCGTACGTTGGTGGCGTTGGAGGTGGTGGGCATTAGTCTACTTGCTTGGGTGGGTGCTTATCGAGTGCCTCTCGAGAGGGTTTCTCTTGGGGCGGATACGCAGCTTGTGGTGGCGCTTCTTTTGGTGCTGGTATGCAGTGGGCTGTTTATGAAGATACGACAGGCGTGGTCTACGCGCATGTTGTGGGAATGGATGTTTGTGGGGATGAGTTTATTGGGAGCATGGATGTATCCACGATGGGTGATCCCGGGAGGGGCTGGGATGGTGATCGGGGCGCTTTGTGTGTTCTTGCCGTTTCTTTGGTCCACGAATCGTGAAATTCGCCTACTGGTATTTTGGGTGGGGGCGGGGGGTGCAGCTCTTTTGCTCGCCTCTTCCTTACAGGCGAGTTCGTTATGGGTCTT
>CAZIQG010000019.1:0-18218 GCA_964541725.1 uncultured Gammaproteobacteria bacterium | reverse complement strand
AAGAGAGAAGTCATCACTAGGCAAACGGCCGTAGAGCGTCTGCGAGGGCGGATGCGCTTTGGTAGCGTTCCTTGACCTCATAGGCCGTGCCTCGCTCGATGAGCTCGCGAAATCCGGCAGGCACGCCCAGATCTCTGTCTATTTGTAGAGGGGGAAAGGGGTTACGATTTCCAGCTTTTATATGGCCGAGGAACTCATTTTCAAACATTTTTTTGTCGCCAATAGGGTAAGTGCCGTATACGATGTACCGAAGCATGGCCGCGACAGAGTATGTATCAGTCGCAGGACAAGCTTCTGCGTCATTTGCCATCTCCGGCGACATGGTTTCTACTGTTCCACCGATCCGACCGATGGCTTCGTCTTTTCCCTCCCCGCGTCCTATAAATTGGCAGCCACCAAAATCGACAAGGGTAACGGTATCACGAGTATCTGAATCCACCAGAATATTGCTGAGTTTTACATCTCGGTGGATGATTCCTTTCGCATGCAGCGCCTCAAGGGCATCGCATACGTGAAGAACCGCACGGATGACTCTCGGGAGGAACTCACGATCTTTTTTACGGAGAAGGTCTCCTAAATCACCACCTAGTCCTAAAGATTGGACGACGTATGGGATTACCCCATGTGCACCAAAAGCAATAAACTGGGGAATAACAGGATGTGCTACGGCTCTCAGGACGTCTGCTTCCATCGCGACCATATCAAGTACGATAGGTGTTTTGGCAAACTTCGGGCGCAGAATCTTTAAAGCGACTTCTTGGCCTTCAGGGGTGTTCGCCCGGTATGTGATCATACCGTTTCCTTGACCAACCACTGTATCGATCGTAAAGCCATTAATCATCTCACCCTTCTTAGGAAGGGGATCCTTTATTTTTTCGAACTTCTCTTCCGTGCTGCTCACGTGTGCAGCCTCCTCTCCCGAAGAACGTAGTTCTTTACCTTCGTTCCTCGATGAAGCCGACGAGTCTTAAGGACTTCGTCAGCTCGCTCGAGAAATGAAGAATGGTGTATTCCTTACGCCTATCCCTGACGCCTGACGCCTTTTATGCAACCACTTCTTCCCAAGGCAGTCCCTCTTTTCCAAAGTGCCCATACGCAGCCGTCTGTTGGAAGATCGGGCGGCGTAAACCTAAGCGTTCGATGATGGCTTGTGGGCGAAAGTCGTATTGCGCAAGGAGAGCGCGATCAATCGCTTTCCCGTCTTGGTCAATCGCTTCGACCATCAAAGGATCGATCCGACCAATGGCATACGCCACGGAAACTAAACAGGACTTAGCATGACCATGTGCCACTAGGTTTTTCGCGACAAACCTTGCCATATAGGCCGCGGAACGGTCAACCTTCGTCGAGTCTTTTCCGGAGAACGCCCCGCCTCCATGCGGAGCAAGTCCACAGTACGTATCCACCATGATTTTGCGTCCCGTAAGCCCTGCATCCGCCTCAAATCCACCTTGGATGAACACGCCCGTTGGGTTCGTCAGGATCTCGATCCCGGTTAAATCGCCGATAATTGGTTGAATCAATTCTTTGATCAATGTCTCACGGATCGTTTCTTGTGAGACATCGGCTGCGTGCTGCGTGCTCACGAGCACGGTCGCCACTTTTCCATCGCGCATCGTGATCTGCGTCTTCCCATCCGGCCGCAACCAGCTGCAAGCAGGATTCTCACGCCGCAACCGTTCCAACCCACGTGCCAAAGCGTGCACGAGCACGATCGCTTTTGGCATCTTCTCAGGTGTTTCATCACACGCAAACCCATACATGATCCCTTGGTCGCCCGCGCCGCCTGGATTCACACCCTGGGCAATATCAGGAGATTGTTGCGCTAAGTGCACGATCACTTTGATATCTTCGGTATACCCAATATCCGAGTAGACCTTACGCACAATCGCTTCCACGTCTACTTTGGCGTTGCTCGTAACTTCACCACCGATGACGACAAGACCATGAGAACCAAACGATTCCACCGCCACACGACTGGTTGGATCTTCTTTTAAATACGCATCTAAAATCGCATCAGAAATTTGGTCGCAAACTTTATCTGGATGGCCAGAGGTAACAGACTCGACGGTATACGTCGAAAAGGGGAGAGCGGACATCATAGAAGGGGTGGGGAGTAACTAATAAAAAAACTCTTGATCGTTCGAAAAAGAGGTAGCATACAAAATGCGTTATCTTTCCCGAGGCGGGATGGAAGGGGCACCTTCTCTTGCGAGTGGTTGCCGACAGACTCATAACGGGCCAAATCCCTGGTCTGTACTCTTGATAACTTCTTCAGTTGTGAGGGTAGGCTAATGGTAGGGAGGTTATCGGTCAAGAGGAATTGCCCTTTCTCTCACAATCTTCTACTCTATCCCCATGATTTTCTACTCGTTTCTTACGCCCGAGACATTGCGAGATGCCGATCTTCCCGTTATGAAGTCTCTCATCGAACAGCTCGTAAACCGTCCTGTCGAGTTTGATCGGAAACGGGTTGAGCTTCTCTTAAAACGGGGGAGTATGCTTGTGGCAAGGAACGAGGAAGAAAAAATCGTCGGCATGGCCTCTCTCTACCGAATGGATCGCTTAGACCGCACCATTGGTCGCATTGAAGATGTGGTCGTCGATGCGTCTACGCGCGGGCAAGGGGTAGGACGAGGGCTTATGGAAGGCTTGATCGAAGAAGCGAAAAAACAAGGCATCAGCCGTCTCTTCCTCACCAGCCGTCCCGAACGCATCGAAGCAAACCAGCTCTATCAAAAGGTAGGCTTTATAAAATACGAAACAAATCCATACAAGATGGATTTGAATTAGGATCGTTTATTTCGTCTCTATCGGTTCCTCCACGGTTGTATCGATATTCGCCGCCGCGAGCACCTCTTCGACACTCGTTAAGCCTTGCAAAGCTTTGATGAGTCCATCCTGCGCCATCGTCACCATTCCTTCTTGGATCGCAATCTCCGCAATCTTATATTCCGACACACTGGACGCTAAAATCGCCTCTTCAATCCCTTTGCTCATGGTAAAAATTTCATACATCCCAACCCGGCCTTTGTAGCCCATGTTGTTACACGCTTCACAGCCTTTCCCTGGACCCATAAACGCCAACTTGTTCATATCTACCTGTTCACGGCTGCTTTCCGGGATCGTTCTGAGCGTTTCCGTGACTTCGCGTAATTGAGAGGGTGTAAGCGTGGCAGGAACTTTACATTTTTCGCATAAGCGACGGATAAGACGCTGACCAATAACCGCATTCAAGGCTGGTGCTAGTAAAAATGGCTTCACTCCCATCGAGAGAAAGCGGGGGATAGCGCCTGCTGCACTATTCGTATGGATGGTAGATACCACTAAGTGACCCGTAAGCGCTGCTTGGATCGAAATTTCCGCCGTTTCCAAGTCACGGATTTCACCCACCATCACCACGTCAGGATCTTGGCGCAGAATAGAGCGTAATCCTTTGGCAAAATCATAGTTTTTCTCATGCTCAATCTGGCTTTGATTGATTCCTTTAAGTTTGTATTCAATCGGATCTTCTAAAGTAATAATTTTTACTTCCGAACTATTCAACTTTTTCAAAATTGCATACAAGGTCGTTGTCTTACCCGAACCCGTCGGACCGGTCGTGATAATCATTCCATTCGGACGTTCAATCTCACGCGCCAAGCGCTCGGCAGCTAAGCCACGAATCCCGAGCTTATCAAACTCCAGCGCGATCGATTTTGGACGCAAAATACGCAAGACTACCGATTCTCCATACGCCGTCGGCAAAAAACTGGCACGAATATCAATCTTTTCATCGCTTAGATAGATGGTGATACGACCATCTTGCGGAACTTGTTCGACGTTGATCTTAACCCCAGCCAACAATTTCAAGCGCGCAATCACTTGCTTCCAAGAAGCCGCGGGCATACGCGCCGCATCGTGCAAAATGCCATCAATACGAAAACGGACATTAATGTCGTCCTCCTCGGCCTCGATATGGATATCAGATGCGCTAGAGCGCAGCCCTGCCCCTACGACCAACGTCATGACATCCGTAATCGAAACTTGGGTGATGCGTTCTTGTAAAATCTTAAAATTGGTAATTTCCTGCTCATATTTAGCCAAGTCCTTCTCTTCAATCCGGTAGCCGTAAATGACTTCCTTAATATCCGGCAAGATATCATATAGACGTTCTGCTTCCTTGAAGCTCGCTTCTGAAATCAGATACGGGCTAATCTCGGCGTGCTGTTCTTTAGATAAGCGCGCGATCACCGCCTCTGTCTCTGGTGTCTGCGCCACAATCCCAACACGAACATCATTACCTTGCGCGTAAAAAGAAATGATTTTGGCCGCATTCGCCTCCGCGCGCGAGATGAGCGCAATCGCTTCCGGTGCAATCGGAAATTGGTGCAGTGAGATAAACGGCAAGCCTTTTAACGAAGCCATCTCTTGGGTTTTGCGTTCTTTCTCTTTCAGCTCAATCCCCGCCATGTGCTCTTTAAGCTTGGCCGTTTTCGTCTCATCTGTAATCGGAGGAGGGGTTTTAGCGCTTTTGCCCCCCGTCCGTGGAGCCGGGGCAGATCCTCCCGTCGTGTCTTTACCCGCATCTGCCGCCTTAGCTTTTAACAAGTCTTCAATCGAAGAACTGGAAGGGGGAGTGACAGCAGGCATAGGGTTATGAGCGGGGCTTCAAGGACTGAAAGCGCCCAAGAAAAGCATGAACGACGCGTACCACTTTTGCGACGGCCATATCTTTATTCAGGCGGGTAAAGAGACGATTCCAGATCGTGTATTGGAAGGTAATCATAAACCCACCCACGCCTACCATGACCATGATAAAAATAAACTCACACAACAAGAGAATCCCATTCATAACGAGAGGGGATTGAAAGACAATCGCTGCCCCCACTACCGCCAAGAGTGGCAAGAGAAGAATAAGACAGGCAGCCGCACTCGCAACGAATAGCGCAACACCCAGGGCAAACATCCCCAGCGCCGTTTCCAAAATCACAAACCAGGACCGTCGGATAATCTGCCAGGCTTCTTGTAGAGCGAGCATCACATGGGCGCCATCTAAAACCACACGTTGCATGGCTAGGAGGTGCAGGGTTGTGGCAATAAAGCCCAGGATAAGAGCAAAAATAGCCGCCACCACATAGGCTACGATCGCTGCCACAGAGGTGAGTGGGATCAAGGTCCCAAACGGGCCCAAGAAGACGAACCATCCACCTACATAAGCGGCAATCGGGAGCAGGTTAAGCGCCGCTACCCCCCAAAACCGGCTCCCAGCTACGGAAAACGCTTCTTGTAATGTTGGTCGTGTAAATCGTCCTCGTACCCCCACCACGTATACTAATACTCCCTGGCATAACACCGCTAACGACAAGATCGTGGCAGCAAATAAGGTCGCCAAAAACGCTACTTGCAAAAGCTTTAGTCCAATCACGGTTTGGGCGAAGACAGTATCTCCTCCACGGATAACCTGGAGAATCATCTGTCCCGCCGAGGCAATCGGAAATTCGCGCAACGTAGGAATCGTAGCGAGATGTTCACGCAAAAGGCGCAGCAGTACATCCACGATCCCACCCGTCTGCAAGATGCCCGCAATAACGGCCACGATCCACAAGCGACGTTCCTTCCAAGTATTTGTCCAAGTTTCTTGCAAGGTGGTGCGATAAAAGGGGCGATGAGAAAGAGGAGGCATAAGACTCCTCATAGAATAGCACAAAAAAATCTGTTTGCAGATGCATCTCTCTTATAAAAAAACGAAATCCTCGAACGAGGTCGAGGAAGAGGGGAGGGAGCTATTGAGGACGAGGCGGAGAGAAGTCGATACGAGCTCCCACAAGTACGAGGAACGTCATCCAGGGTTGTTCCCAAATGGCGCGCCGTTCGGACACGATGGTGATGGGCAGAGCCTGAATCGAGCCTTCGATCACCCAGTACACGGAAGCAGTGAAGTCGCCCTCGCGCGAATGGCTGTGATCCTGAAGGAAAGGTGCATCGATGAGGAGCCTGAGTCGAAACGCTGCCGACAGAGGGTCGAAGGTCTCATCGGAGTCTCCACGACGGATGGTCATGAATCGCCGACCAAGCGATCCTGTCAGGCATGGAGCGATGTGAAGACGCTCGAAGGCGTAGCAGGCGCTGGCGTCGAACCCCAGGCTCTGCAGCCGGAGCTGGGTCAGCAGGCTGCCATACGAATACTCCTGTCCTGGAGTACCGCGGATCGTACCCGTAATCCGCCAGCCATCGCGCCTCAGGTTTAAAAGGCCGAGCTCGATGGTAGGTGCGGGTCGCGGAGTTTCTCCAACGACCATCCCTGCCCCCGCGCTCAGGCCGATCGAGCGGCGGTGATGGGGCCACACCTGGCGCTCCATGAAGGCGCATGCCAGCTGCCCGAGTACGATTGACAGAATCATGAACTGCCGAACCTTGCAAAAGAACACCATCGTCTCATGCCTCCTGTCTCGAGGGGATGTCGAGTAAGCTAGCTAAACAATATTTTCTTATTTTGTCAACAGAAAACACCCCAAGTTGGGGTGTTTATCTTGTCGTTCTTTATGCCGTCTTCGCAGGAGGTTCAGCCGGCGTTTCCTTATGCACACTCCGAGGATTCACTGGAGGAAAACCTACAATCTTCGAGAATTCCTCACGTTCAATCGTTTCATGCGCGATCAAGTGTTTGGCGATGTTATCCATCGCATCACGATGCTTTGCAATCAGCTCATTCGCCGTTTTAAGTCCTTGCATGATAAGCGCGTCAATCTCTTGGTCGATCAAGATGGCTTTGTTCTCAGAATAATCACGGCTCTCGTGCATTTCACGTGCGAGAAAAATCATCTCATCGCGTTGTCCATACACACGTGGCCCCAAGGCATCCGACATGCCCCATTGCGTGACCATATTACGCGCCACCTTGGTTGCATTTTGCATGTCATTCGAGGCACCCGTCGTAATATCCCCGAAGAACGTCTTTTCCGCCGAATACCCACCCAACATGATGGCGATATCTTCGATGTATTCATTGCGTCGACGCATCTGTCTGTCTTCCACTGGCAAGCGGATCGTGTACCCAGCCGCGCGACCACGACTAATGATCGAAACTTTCTGGACCGGATCAGCGTGGGGGAGAAGGTGCGTAACGAGCGCATGTCCCGCTTCGTGATAGGCCGTTACCTTTCGCTCTTCCTCATTCATGAGATGGCTCTTACGTTCCGGCCCAAGCATGACTTTTTCAATCGACTCAATCAGCTCTGTCATGCTTACCTCTGTTTTATTCCGGCGTGCCGCCAAAATCGCGGCTTCATTCATGAGGTTGGCGAGATCGGCTCCTGAAAAGCCCGGTGTGCGTTCCGCGAGCTTCCGCAAATTCACATCCTTTGTAAGTGGCTTGTTCTTTCCGTGGATCGTTAACACTTCTTCACGGTCACGAATATCTGGCGGATCAATCACGACACGGCGGTCAAAGCGACCTGGACGAAGAAGAGCTGGATCAAGCACATCCGGACGATTGGTTGCAGCAATCACGATCACCCCTAAGTTGGGTTCAAACCCATCCATCTCGACGAGGATTTGGTTCAGGGTCTGTTCACGTTCATCGTGTGAACCCCCAAGCCCAGCTCCACGTTGGCGACCAACCGCATCAATTTCATCAATAAACACGATACATGGGGCTGTCTTCTTCGCTTTGGTAAACAAATCGCGCACACGTGACGCACCGACACCAACAAACATTTCCACAAACTCCGAACCGCTGATATGAAGAAAGGGGACGTCTGCCTCACCCGCAACCGCGCGAGCTAACAAGGTTTTTCCTGTACCCGGTGACCCCATGAGGAGAACGCCTTTAGGAATTTTGGCGCCTAACTTCGCAAATTTCTCTGGACTCTTCAAAAATTCCACCACTTCCATCAATTCTTGTTTCGCTTCGCGTGCACCCGCGACATCCGCAAACGTGACTTTAGATTTATCATCCTTCGGCGTTTCTTTGGCGGATGACTGACCAAACGACATGGCACGGTTGTTCTGTCCTTGAATCTGTCGGAAGAAAAAGAACATGAGCCCAAAGACTAACAAGAAGGGGATGAGGGTCGGAAGAATCGCCCCGGCCCAGTATCCAAGGCCACCCTGTTCTTTCACGGTAACTTGAACTTGACGGGCTTTTTCCGCGTCCACTCCATAGTTACGTAATAGTTCAGAGAATGATTCATTGGATTCTTTATCTACCGATGCTTTGGTTCCATCTTTAAAGGTGACATCTAATTTACTCCCTTGGACGGCGACCTGGGTCACTTGCCCATCCTGCACACGCGAAACAAATGTGCCTACATCAAGCGTTTTTGGGTTCTCAAGCGTAACCATCGAAAAGATGCCGCCAACGAGCACAAGCGTGGCCAGCATAACGAGAATATTGCGAGTCGTGACATTCATATACGTCCTCCCAGCCTATCGGAAACCCAGCCAATCGTCTAGATACCGCCACCAAACAAAAACCCCTGAGAAATCTCAGGGGTTCATTGTTGCTATTTCTTCTCCGTCGCTCCGTCTTCCTTCGCTTTCTTGAGCGAGAGACCTAAGCGGTGACCTTCGGCGTCAATCGAGATGATGCGGAACTCGAATTCATCTCCCATGCGCGCAATTTCGTTCACATCTTTGACAGGCTTCGCGGAAAGCTCGCTGATGTGAGCCAAGCCATGAATATCTGGATCAAGCTCGACGAACAATCCAAAGGGGTTGATCTTAAGCACACGACCCTTCACCCATTGACCCATCGCGTATTTCTTCGCGACGCTCTTCCAAGGATCGTCCACCATTTTTTTCATGGACAAGAAGATCTTTGAACCTTCAATGTTGATGATTTCCGCACGGACATGGTCACCCACCTTGAGCACATCACGAGGATGGTCAATACGTTGCCACGCAATTTCAGAAATGTGGACCAAGCCTTCCAAGTTTTCGTCGAAGCGGACAAAGGCTCCGAAGTCGGTAACCGCGGTAACACTTCCTTCCACGCGTTCACCGACTTGGTGTTTGGCGAGGACGGATTCCTGCTTGGTTTCCCAAACGGCTTTTTCAGACACTACAACCTTCTCTTCGTCTTCGTTGACGTCCAAGATCTTCACCTCTAATTCTTGGTTTACCAATTGCTTAAGCTTCTCTTGGATCTTGGCTTTCTCACCGCCTGCTACGCGAGGGTAGTTGTTAGGGGAGAGCTGAGAGACAGGGATGAAGGCAGGCACGTTCTCAACACGTGTAATACAGCCACCTTTGTTGGCATCAAGAATTTTGACCTTGATAACCACACCTTGCGTAAACAATTCCTTAATCTTATCCCAAGCGCGTTTGCGGCCAGCGCCTTTCAAAGACAATTCAAGTTCGCCAAACTCGTTATCGAGTTCGATCACCGTGGCTTCAACCTCATCGCCAATGCGCAGGTCGAGGTTCTTATCGAGCTCTGGGCCACGGATAAGACCAATAGCAATACCACCTAAATCACAACGCACCTCGTTACGACCAACCGCGATCACGACACCTTTGATGACATCGCCAACCTTTGGAAAGGAAAGCGCGCCTTCAGGAGATTCGATCAATGTCTTGAAATCAGACATATCAACAAGAAATCCACAGGGGCTTGGGGACGCTGAGCGTAAATCCGCCAGTCCGCCCTAGCATGGGAAGATGGATGGAGGGTAAGCGAAAATGGCCTATCTGTCAAATGGGGGACGAGGGAGTTTGGGTCTAATTGTTAGCCAAAAAACCGTGTTTAGATCAGATACGAAAAATTTGTCAAGATAGGGGTAATTGACAACGAAGGCGGCCAGTCGCCTAGATATACGCGCACAAGGCAGCAAATGGGTGCTTTTGCCTTGCGCCGGAGTGTGCCATGGATTCGATCAGTGAGCCGATTGGGTACTGCAGGCAGGACGAGGAGTGGTGGCCCAACCACTGGCTCGTCACGATGGGCATCATCGTTGGCAGCTGCATGCCGCCTGTCTCCATCCTTCTTATGAGTATGATGGCCTAGCCCCACAATAGGGCAATCTCCGTCATCTATACGCCCCTTCTTCTTTCTTACCTCGTTATTCGAGGTTTTTGCTTTTTTATGCTATCCTAAGGCTTAATTACATCCTATGGTTCCTTGGACATTCGCCCTTGCCTCCGCCGACCAATTGGCCGATTTTATTGAATACCACAGCCATTTTTTGCCCGAGGACGAGTCTAACCCCTCTGAGCGAGTCTGGAGTAAAGATCAGGTCAGCGAAACAGGCAAGGCTGCCTTACAAGAGCGTGCCTTAGAGATCGGTCGTGCCACGTGGGGCGCGCGCCAAGCCTTAGCAGAATTTCTGCGAACAGACGGCAAGCATCACGAATACCAAGCTCTCTTCGCCGCCGTCCGCCCCACAACCGCTGTCCTCCTTGCGCGCCTCCTCAAGGTTCATCCCGTGGCCTCGTTGGACACCCTCATCACTGTCCCAGAGGCGATGTTTGCCCTTCATGACTCAGAACGGGAAGAAATCGCCTACCTTCGACCAGAAATTTGGATAACGCTTTGGAAAAATCACGGGACCGCCCTCCAATCCTCCCAATACAACCATGAACGCGAAGCCGCCTTTTTCGCCAGCCGCCTCGCGGAAGAACGCAAACGCCTCTCGGATCTCTCTCCTACGCTGCGTCAAAAAGAAGAAGAACGACTCCGCACCCTCGAAGAACGCGTCTTCCTAAAAGGAGAGAGAGTAGATATCAGTATGTGGGAGAACTAGCCATTGTCTCGGACCATATCCCCTCCGCCTTCGGCACCTCCTCTTACCTTAAGGGGAGGGCTTGAAGCCCCTTCTCTTCTTCTATCTAGTGTCCCTGTTTGGTACACATAAAAAGGAGGCTATTTAGACGTGACGACGGCTAAATTTGAGCAGATTTTCTAGCAGGAAAATATGCGTACTCCTTTTTATGTGTACCAAACAGGGGCTCATCGCCTACATTTTTCCTTTTCCTCCTTTCCAATATTCAACCGCAATCGGCAATAACGAGATAACAATAATCGCAATGATGACAATCCCAAACCGTTCTTTCACCGCAGGTAAGTTCCCAAAGAAATAGCCCAGCACTAGAAAGAGGCTCACCCAACTCACTCCACCCACCACGTTGTAGGTAATAAATGTTCGATACTCCATCTGTGCCATCCCCGCGACAAAGGGGGCAAAGGTACGAATAATCGGCATAAACCGCGCCAGGACAATGGCCTTTGCTCCATACTTGGCATAGAACGCCTCCGTTTTTTTAATATGCTCAGGTTTGATGGGGATGCCAAATAAACGATACTTCGTTTTAATATGCTGCCCTAATGCTGCGCCAATTGAGTAGTTGACACTGTCTCCCACGATGGCCGCTCCACACAAGAGTGCCCAAACCGCTCCAATCCTCCAGATCCCCGTCGCCGATAATGCCCCAATCGCAAACAAAAAAGAGTCACCGGGTAAAAATGGGGTAACAACTAACCCAGTCTCGCAAAAAATCACCAGCCCTAAGACCAGGTACGACCAATTACCTGTGACCGCGACCAGCGTTGAGAGATGGCGGTCAACATGCAGAACAAGGTCAAAGAGGTGGGTGAGAAGAGGCATATCGTCGCGTAGTATCTCGTCTTTAATGTTTTGTGACAAATGCACAAAAACAAAACGCCACACGGAGAAGTGTATGTTCCGAGGGCGAAGAGAAGAATGTTAGCGCCAATTTTTTAGAAAGAGCGTACCCGTGGTCTTGTCGTAGGCCACGGGAATACATCCTGTTTGTAGCGCATTGAGGAGCGATCTCACGGGAGCGAGCTGTTCAAGGATGCTCACGCTCTCGAGCATGCTTGTGCAGTAGGTTAGCAGGCGCGCGACCATGACGACCGCTTCATGTTGAAGGGGGGTAGGATTTAAAAACGAGCCAAGGAGTTCCTGGTAAAACATCTGAAAGCCACATGCATTCCACCCATCTTCCTGGCCGATGTCTACAAGTGAACGGCGCCTGAAGAAGTACCCAAGGACTTGAAGACCAGCTCCGAGAGTGGTTCGCATATAAGGACGCTGGTACGCCTCAAAGAGCGGAGAAACACGATGGTAGGGATACGTATCGGAGTCATCGGTTACAAGAATCACGCGCTCGACGTGTATAAAGACAGAGAAAAATGCCTTCCAGTACTTATCTGTCCGAGTCACTGGCAAGGAGCGAGACCCAGTGAGATCTGCTACTACCTCCGTGATGCTCTTTACGATTACGTCCGGCCCATATTCATTCAGAGCCCTCGTTGAGAGGATCGGGGGATTTCGTTGTCGAAATGCACGCCGTCGGATCTGCGCATTGCAGAGAGCAGCGGCTTGCTGGACTCGTGCCTGGAGCTCTTGATCCATGGTTCCTCCTTCCTGAAGATTACCTCAGCACATATAACCAAATAATTCAATCCTCATATGCGCTGGTGGCGCACGACGCAGAGGATTATAGTAGAAGAGAGTCTTACGCCTAAGCTATTTTATATGAATGTCCAATCCATCATGGGAACCAATTTTACGACGGTTCAAGAGGAGGCAACGTATAAACAGGTGGCCGACCTATTACACGAATCCGAACACGGCTGTGTCTTCGTGGTCAATCAGACGGGGCAGTTGGTAGGGCTTATTTCTGAACACGACCTCTTCCGCATCCTTTTTCCTTACTACCAGAGCTATTACTTGAATCCAGAGATGTATACGGACCCAAAAGAACGCGAGCAAAAAATCGAAGAGGTGCAAGATCATCCTGTCAGCCGCTTTATGTGTACGCACATGCATGTCGCCACACCCGACGAACCCATCATGCGTGCCGGAGCCACCATGCTCGCAAAAAATATCCGACACATGCCCGTTATTGATGAGGGAAAATTAGTCGGCGTCGTCACCCGCCGCCAGATTTATCGCGCGCTATACGAAGGGCACTTAAAAAAATAACACAGCAATATTCGCTGGAGTGTAACTATAAAAAAATGAAGACCCCGGCAGGACATCGTCAGCGGCGATCGAGCTGAGCTCGACGGGACGATGTGTATCTGTCGGGGTTGGGAGGAGGGGAAGGAGCGGGGAGGGGTCAGTGCTGATCGTTGCCGCTGACCGGATCGAAGATGTGGGGGTCGTTCGCGCGAGCGCGGGCGACGCTCTTCGGTACCTGGATGGAACCCGCAATCGTCGACCCGACGATGAGGAGCACCGCCACGACCATGATGACAGTCGCCTGCTGGTGGTTCATCGCTCGGCTCACCATGCTCGCGATCACGAGGAGTACTTCCCCGCGGGGCAGGAGGCCCCAGAACATGGTGCGACGATCGACGCCCTTGGGGAGGAACGCGACCGAGACGCCCTTGCCCACGACTAGGCAGACCGTAGCACCGATCGCCTTGACCCAGGTGTCCAGGTCTCCTAGTGACGCGATCGACATCTTCCTGCCGATCATGATGAAGAAGATCGGGAGGACGAGGGCTCGGAACGGCTCCAGAAGCTCCTCGAGCTTGTGTTGCGAGTGGCCGCCATAGTCCTTGAACATCACGGCGGTGAGGAACGCTCCGCCGGCGTACACGCCGGCGAGGGCGGAGAGCCCCCAGCACTGCGCCATGACGCCGAAGAGGAAGGAGCTCGTGAGGCTCATGAGGATCGCCAGCGCTTTTTCACCGTGTGCATACCGGCTCATGAAGCTGGTGATTCGAGGTGCGAGGTTGGCACCTGCGCAGAACGCCAGTGCCATGAAGGTGATGTTCTTGAGCAGGAGCAGAAGCACCGCGCCTACTGCCACGTTGCCGTGGGAAGCGGCGGCGCTCTGCCACGCGGTGAGAGCCGCGAGACCCAGGATGTCGTCGATGGCTGCCACTGCCAGGATGAGCTGACCGGTCTTGGACCCGATCACGCCCATCTTGGTGAGGATGAGGTTCGCGATCCCCATCGAGGTGGCTACGATGAGGATGCCCCACCCCATGGCTTCGACGAAGGGGGTGTTGGGCGCGTACGCCCTGATGAAGAGGTAGTAGAGCCCACCGGGCACCACGACGCCAAGAACGGCAGCCAGATTGGCCCACCCCAGGTTGTCGACCATGGTCTTGAGGTCGGTCTCGAGCGCGCTCAGGTGGAGCATCAGCACCACCGCGAGGACGCAGATGACCTCCATGCCGAAGTCGAAGGTAACGCGTTCCGGGAGAGGGATCTGCGTATCGAGGAGGTGGTGCGCGAACTCCTTCACTCCTGGAATGTTTGACGTCAGGAATCCCAGAAACAGAAGGCTGACGATTGCGGGCACGTGTTCTTTGCGTGCCTCTTCGCTCAGGGCGTCCGTGGTCGAGGAAGCGGCTCGTCGCACGAGCTTCCCGAGCACGGAGTTCAGGGCATGGTTGAAAACCACGCCAAGGATGCCCAGCAGGGTCGCTACCCCGAGAATGGGGATGACCCAGTTGGTGGGATCGCTTGCCTCGAAGTGGATGTTGTGCCGCCAGAGCCAGCTCGTGATCACGAGCAGCATGGCGGCCAGGCAGCTCGTGATGGGGTGCGTCACCCCGTTTTTCAGCGCGTCTTTCAAGGTCTTTCTCCTTGTTGTCTGACTTCTCCGGAACGATTTCCGGCTGATGATTATCCCACGTTTCCGAGGAAAAATCAATGGGTGCGCCTGTAGGAAGCAGAAAAATAATGACTTTGTCAAGTACCCCCCACTTGACGACTTCACCCCCCTCTATACACTTGCGCACAAGACTCGAGGTGGTGTCTAAAAATCATCTTGGTTGAGAGAAAAAGCCCTTGCTCACCTCGTCAGGTCGGCGTATAATCTCCCCGCATTTATGGACGCAACCATCCTTTGGCGGATTCGCGGGTATGTCTTACTCGCAATCGCGCTCACCCTTCTCGTATTTGGCGCGCTTGGTCACGGGCTAGATATCCTCCTCGGGACTCAGCCCAAGGCCTTTATCGGACTCATCATCTTGTCCTTTCCGGTGTCCAATTTTATTGCCATCCGCCTCACCAAGGCTAAGCTCACTCCTCCCTCTCGCTAATCGCTCATAAATCTATGCTCGAAATCTCCGTCCCCGCGCCCGTGGTCTTCCATCTCGGGCCAATCCCTGTCACGAATGCCGTGGTAGCCGCTTTCGTGTCCACCCTTTTCTTGGCTATGATCGCCTTGTGGATTCGTTCACGGTTGTCGATGGTTCCGGGTCGTTTACAGGCGTTTATAGAAATGATTTTTGAATTTTTCGACGGGCAAATTGAGCAAGCCTTTGGGAGTAAGGAGCGTGGGCGCAAGTTCTTTCCGCTCATCATGACGATCTTGCTCTTCATCGCGATCGCGAACCAGTTATCTGTATTCCCGCTCCTATTCCAGATCATTGTAGAAGATAAGCCACTCATGCGCCTCGCAACCTCTGATTTGAGCCAGACGTTGACCTTAGGGCTCTTGGTGGTTGGCCTATCGCACATCATCGCGCTCTCCATGTCCCCCCTGCGCCACATTGGCAATTTCATTCGTATTAAACCCCTGCTAAAGGCGCGCTCCTTCCAAGAAATCGGCAATGCCTTCATCGAGTTCTTCCTCGGGCTCATGGATATCATCGGAGAAATCGCCAAAATCATCTCCGTATCCTGTCGTTTATTCGGTAACCTATTTGCCGGTGACGTCATGGTGGCTGTGATCATCAGCTTGTCGAAGTTCACGGAGTTCATTGTCCCAATCCCATTCTTGTTTCTAGGGATTTTCTCCGGTTTCGTGCAAGCGTTTGTCTTCACACTCCTGTCGCTCCAGTTTGTTTCCAGCGCCTACAACACCGCCTACGCGAATCGGGAAGAGCGACTAGCAAAGCAGGTACCCGCACAAGCCATTTCGTAAAAAGGAAGCTGTTATCTCGAGGCCGAGGGCGACTTCTCCCGCCTTTCCCTCGAGATGACAGGCGTCTCTCGAGGATACAAAATCCTTATTTCATCCACTCATTATTTACGTAACCCTTATTTGTTTGTATGGACCCAATTGCATTGAAAGCGCTTGCAGCAGGTATTTGTATGGGGATCGGTTCTATCGCTCCAGCTATTGCGGAAGGAAATGTCGCTGGTAAGGCAATGGAAGCGATGGGACGCAATCCTGCTGTCGCTGACAAGATGATGCCGAACATGATCGTTGCCATGGCTATCTGTGAATCCACGGGTATCTATTGTTTGGTTATTTCTTTGATCATCTTGTTCGTCATCTAACCTAATCCTCTGACGCCTGCCAGATCGCTTTATCCTATGGACGCCTTTGCCAAACTTGGAATCGATTGGAAGAGCATGTTGCTCTACCTCGTAAACATGGGGCTTCTGCTGACGCTTCTCACGCGTTGGTTGTATCGCCCGTTGTTAAAAGTCATGGACGACCGTCGTGAGACGGTGCGCAAGAATCTTCAAGAGACAGAATTATTAAAGACAAAATTTGCGGAAGAGTCTAAGCGCCAAGCCCAGGAAACCAAAGATTTGCTAGTAAAAATGCAGTCTGAGGTGGCCGCCGCCAAAGCGCAGGCAGAAGTCCGCGCCAAAGAGTTGATTGCCGAAGCCGACACGCGCCGCGAGCAAATGTTGGAGGAAGCACGTCGTCAGGTTGATGAGACAAAGAAAGGTGTCTTGAAAGAAGTCGAGAAAGAAACGCAGAAGCGCATTGAACAAACGATTTTGCATGTCTTGAAAAACAAGATTCCTGCAGACATTGTGAAGTCGAGCGTAGAAGCGGCTTGGAAGGATTTACACGCCTAGCCTATGTTGATAGCCCTCTTATCCGCCTTTTTGAAGGACGTCGTCACCGTGGCGCGTGTAGAGGCGTTCTTTGCTCTGCCGCGCGCAAAGCGTGAGGCAGAGGTTAAGCGCGTGCTAGGCGCGGAGTATCCCGAAGCAATCAAGGAATATCTCGCAACTGTGTCCGACGACTCGTTCGCAACTGATGTTCAGGCGCTTTTGCCCGTGATCACTTCTTCGCACGGGGTACCGGGGCATCTCCTTGAATCTACGAAGCAAGGATCTCTGGAAGGATATCGTCTTGACCTGCCAGCGCCTCAAGCGCCCACGTCCAAGAAAACGGTGGATCCGGCCGCCGTCACACTTTCTCAAGAATTTTTGTCTGATGTGCGCGCCATCTTGCAGGAGATTGTGCGGGACGCACAAACCGAGCGTCGTCTAAATGGGTTTGTGCAAGCACTCGCGGCAGCCTTCAGTGCCGAGGTTGCTATGGCCTTCGATCAGGGACACGCCTGGAAATCGACGGAACCCTCGCAAGCATCCATTATGCTGGAACGAATAGTGCGGACGGATAATGCGGTCGAGGTTGCACGAGAAATCCAACAATTCCTCCAAGAACAGTGCTCAATCGCTTCGCCCACCATCCAGTCACCTGTTCCCTTATCCTCTTCCGAACGTGAAGCGATGCGTGCTTCGTTGCGAGAGCGCTATCCAGGCAGCTTCCCTCTCTTCGAGGTCGAACCCTCATTAGCGGGAGGGCTACGCATGTTCTATAAAGGCGCACTTATCGACGAGAGTTGGATAACCCACATCGCACAAGCCTTTGTTCATCTTCGAGCCGCACACTAGCCCCATCATTTTATAGATGTTATGAACCAAGATTCTCTAAAAGCATTTTTCTCAGCACTCGACACCGCAATCAAGACGGTCGAGCAAGGTTCCGCATCCGCTCCACAGGCGGGGGTGATTCGTTCTGTAAAAGACGGGATCATCCATGTTGATGGGTTGCCTGGGCTTAAGATGGGGGAGGTGTTGCGTATTGTCGGGACATCTTCGCATGCGCTCGTGATGCAAGTAGAGCGCGATACGGCCTACGCTGTCTTACTCGAAGGATCGGAGGGGGTGCGCGAGGGTCTCGCCGCCGAATCCCAAAATCGATTTTTAACGATCTCTGCGCATGAATCCATGCTCGGGCGCGTGCTTGATCCATTAGGAGCTCCGATTGATGGTGGTTCGGCCTTAAAAGCGGGAAAAACCATGTTGCTCGAAGCCGTTGCGCCATCTGTGATGGAGCGTTCTCCAGTTAATGAGCCTGTCCAAACCGGTCTTCTTTCCATTGATGCGCTTATCCCTATTGGTCGCGGGCAGCGTGAGTTGATTATTGGAGACCGTCAAACCGGTAAAACCACGGTCGCCATTGATACCATTTTGAATCAGCGTGGACAGAACATGATTTGTATTTACGTGGCCATTGGTCAACGTGAATCCAAAACCTCTCAGGTCGTACAAACC
>CAZIQG010000018.1:0-18614 GCA_964541725.1 uncultured Gammaproteobacteria bacterium | reverse complement strand
GGAATCTCGACCGGAACGGGTATACCTGTTTCGCGGCGAGATCCCTCACTGCGTATGACTTCATTCGGGATGACGGAGATGGACAGGACACGCTTCACGAATTATATATGGAAAATATTATTATCATTGGGTCCGGACCAGCGGGATGGACGGCGGCGATTTATGCAGCGCGGGCGAATTTGAAGCCGATCTTATTTGAAGGACCAGAGCCGGGTGGACAGCTCATGACGACGACGGAAGTGGAGAACTTTCCAGGGTTTGTGAAAGGGATCCAGGGGCCAGAACTCATGCAGGTCATGCGTGACCAGGCGAAACGTTTTGAGACCACGATTATTTCTGAAACGGTTGATAGCCTAAAGAAAATCGAAGGTGGGTTTGAAGTGATGGCGAAAGGAAAGGTCTATCAGACGAAGACCGTCATCTTGTCTACGGGGGCAACGGCACGCCGTCTTGGACTCGAATCCGAAAAAACGTTGTATGGAAAAGGTGTGTCGGCCTGTGCGACGTGCGATGGGTTTTTCTTTAAAGGCAAGAAGGTGATGGTGGTTGGTGGAGGAGATAGTGCCATGGAAGAAGCGAATTTCCTGACGCGTTTTGCTGATGAAGTTACCATTGTGCATCGTCGTGAGAGCTTTCGTGCGTCGAAAATCATGCAGGACCGGACGCTGAATAATCCAAAGATTAAAGTGATCTGGAATGCCGGAATTATTGATATTTTGGGCGTTGATGTCGGCCATGTCACGGGCGTGCGTCTTAAAGACACAGCCACAGGTGAAGAACGTGAAGCGCCGATTGATGGGGTGTTTGCCGCAATCGGTCATGAACCGAACGTTACTCTCGTGGATGGGTTGGTTGAGTTGGATGAGAAGCGCTATATAAAAACGATTCCAGGGTCCTCTAAGACAACTGTGCCTGGTTTGTTTGCTTGTGGTGATGTGCAGGATGCACGTTATCGCCAAGCGATTACGGCCGCAGGTTCTGGCTGTATGGCGGCATTAGATGCGGAGCATTATTTAAGTGCTTAGATCTTGAGCTTTTGTTTTTAATTGTCATCCCGAATGGAGTCTAACGGAGAGAGGGATCTCGCAGCTAAGCAGGTATCCTTCCGTGGCTACTCGTTCCGGTCGAGATTCCTCAGTCGTCGTCGGACTCCTCCTTCGGAATGACGAAATAAAGACCTATGAATAGCGATTATTTATAAATGTATGTCTGTATTTAAAAATGCGATGCGGCAGTTGGAGGTGGCGGCTAAGGTAGCGAACGTTGCCCCAGATGTCATTGAACGTTTGCGCCATCATGAGCGAATTCTTGATGTGCATGTGCCGGTGAAGATGGATGATGGAACGACCAAGCTCTTTCATGGGTATCGTGTGCAGTGGAATAGTGCGCGCGGGCCATATAAAGGGGGGATTCGCTATCATGAACAGGTGGATATGGATGAGGTGAAGGCGCTTTCGTTTTGGATGGCGATTAAGTGTGCTGTGGTTGGGATTCCGTATGGAGGAGGCAAAGGTGGAGTCGCGGTTAATCCAAAGTTGCTCTCAAAAGACGAGCTTGAACGCTTAACGCGAGGCTTTACGCGCGCGATTGCCGATGGGATTGGACCGGATAAAGATATTCCTGCGCCTGATGTGAACACAACGCCTGCCATCATGGATATTTTGGCGGATGAATATGGAAAAATCGTTGGAACATTCCAGCCTGCAGTTGTGACTGGTAAGACGATTGCAAAAGGCGGTTCGGAAGGACGTGGAACGGCCACAGCGCAAGGTGGGTACTATGTCTTCGAGGCGTTCCGCGCCAAGGTCGGGATGGATCCGGAGTCAGCGACGGTCGTGGTGCAGGGGTTTGGAAACGCGGGTCATGTGATTGCACATCTCTTCCATCATCATGGCTATAAAGTCGTGGCGGTGTCTGACTCAAAGGGTGGTGTGCATAATGAGAATGGGTTGGATATTCCTGCGCTCGTCTTACACAAAGAAAAGACGGGGAGTGTCGTTGGATTTCAAGGCTTGCCAACCTTGTCTCAAGTTGAGGTTTTGACGTTGCCTTGTGGTGTGTTGGTTCCTTCAGCGCTTGAGAACCAGTTAACGGCTGAAGTTGCTCCTAAAGTGCGTGCCCAGCTCGTCCTTGAACTTGCGAATGGACCGACTACGCCAGAAGCAGATACGTATTTTGCTGAGCATGGAGTGGTGGTTATCCCAGATGTGCTTGCAAATGCAGGTGGGGTTACCGTTTCCTTCCTGGAATGGCAACAAAATAAGACAAACGAGCATTGGACCGAGGAAGAGGTGTTTGCTCGCATGAAGCCGCTCATGATGGAAGCGTCAAAGGCGGTGATAGAAACGGCGGCGAAATATTCTATTACACACCGGCAAGCGGCGTTTGTGCTTGCGATTGAGAGGATTGGGGAAGCAATGAAGAAGTAGTATGGCTTCTTTTGAGGGGATGAAGCGGGCTCCCGATGTCGCGCCCGCTATAGAGAAAAAACACAGAAAAGAATTGCAGGAAGCCGACATCTTTGTATTGGAAGAGGGTTTGAAAAAACTCCAAAGATTTTTTCTGTCCTGTCCTGCTGAAGAGTTTCCTCAGACCCTCATCTTTCCAGATACGAGTGCGCGACCGCTTGCGTATGCGGTGAAGGCGTTGGTCGAAGATGCGTGTCATCGACGCGCGCTTCCTGTGCCCGCCTTACGGTTTTTTCAGGCTAAGCGCATTTACCCGGTATTCCATGATGCAACCACCGAGCATGAGGTGAGTACGGCTCTTAAAGAGATAGCAAAGGTAGATGTTTCGCCTACAGCGTGGAAAGATCTTGGATCCAAATTGAAAAAAATTCAGCGGGATTTTGCTTACAGGCGTGAGTTGCATCGTGAGCATGATGAGCAGATTATTGCTCAGAAAAGTATGCGGACTCGTGCTGAGACGATTATCCGTGAGACGGGGTCCGAATTTATTATGGTGATCGATGATTTTATGGTTGAGGGAGGCACATTGAACGGTGTTAAGGAGGCGTTTGCCCCACTCCTGCCAAAGAAGTCTCACGCGTTTCGATCTTTTGCCTTTTGTTTATATGAAGAAAATGATTCGGCAGATGTCCTTGACACACCTGACGAGTTTTTTGGAATAACGACGCGAGATGTTTCGAGTTCAAAGTATTTAAAAGGTTCCCGTTTCACGGGATTTTCTTATCGTGAAAACCATCCAGCGCGTGTGGTTGGTGTGGTAAAGGATCATTCGAGTCCGCAGGTGAAGTTGGCTCCCGAGGCACGTCAGGATCGCATGAGAGCATTGCGACAAGAGATGACAGAGGTGGCTACCCGTGTCATCTCTAGCCACTTCCTTGGGAAGGGTGGTTTAAATTAAATAAAAAAAACACCAGGGCTCAAGCAATCCGCACCCAAGAAATGTATCTAGAGGTGAAAACGAGTCGAAACCCGTTGTGCCCTATGGAGACATTCCATGCTTGTCGTGGATGCGGATTGCTAAAGGCCTGGTGAACTGACGGCGTACTGTAGCATTCCTTGTTGCTTTTGTCAACCCTTGTGGTGTTCTTCCTATCCCCAGTGGTACAAGGGGACAAAAAGAAAGCCGCAAGCGGTCTTAAAGGGCAATCTCTTTTATATCATGGGGAAATGGGGGTGTCAAGGTAGGAATATGCCTAAAAGAAAACACCAGCCTACCCAGGCTGGTGTTTACTTTTTTCTTAGAGATTCGGATTGTTTAACCCCGTTTCATCTACTCCGCTCGGTGTTGGCTGTGTGAGTGCTGTTACCCCCTTTAGACACACCGCTTGCCAAGGGCGATAGCGACTCTTAAACGTCTCTTTCTCGACTCGGCCATCTGCATGCGTGACGGTGTAGGTGAATTCGGCGTCGGCGCCGGCGTGGGCGCTTTCGGTGCATTTTTCGGTGCCGGGAGGGAGGTCGAGGGTTTCGACGATCTTTTTAGGTGGGGGAGCGACGATGTTGTAGACAATAGGTTTTGTCTGTTCGATGTTGCGGCCGTCTTTGGTGCCCCAGACGGTGAAGGCCATTTCGTCGCCTTTGATATTGGTTGTGATCAAGGCGTGGGTGGGCATGTCGTTTTTGAATTTGAAGTCAGGGGCTGGGTCGTAAATGGTGGCATCCGTGCCAGCTGGTTCATAGTAGCGGACGCGGTAGCTGTGGTTGCGGCGTTCGGTGATCTTGAGGCCACTCGCGAGGGCGGCACGGAACATGGTCGTTCCAACTTGGCAGAGACCGCCGCCGAATTCTGGCACGGTTTGGTTGCCTTTAATGACGAGCTCTGGAAGCCAGCCGTTGGCGCCGTCGATCTCGCCTAAAACCGTCAGCAGGGAGAACTCTTGTCCGGGTGCAAGCAGGGTGGTGTGAACTTTTTTAGCACCAAGAGCAATGTTCTTGCGGCGGTTAGATGGGGAACCAGAGAAGTTGGAACGGCCGACGCCAATAACTTCTTCGATGCCTAAGCGTTCTCCATCGCCTAAAATGCGGGGGGTGACTTTGCTTAGGACAAGATCCATCGTGGTTGAGCTGTTCTGCCAACCTAATAAAATATTGTTAACCGTTTTTGGGATGTCTACATCCAAGCCTTGCACGGGAGTTTCGAAGGCGATGACCGTGCTGCTGGCGTTGACTTCGATCAATCCGTCTTTGGCGGGTTGGAGGAAATCTTTGGCGAGTATGCGTAGGCGTTCTTTGACCGCAATAGGGGAAAGAGTGAGTTTAAGGGGCTTTGTGCCGGTTGTGACGGTGATCCAGGGGGCGAGATCGGTTTTAGTGATCGTCCATTGTTTGCCTTCGGCTTGAAGGATGAAGGGAGGTTTTTCTAACCATTGTTGGGCTTGTGAAGCCAGAGGTTCGAGGTCGGTTGCGAGGATGGAGGGGGGATTTGTGTCTGTACGTAATACCAAGGATTTTTCTGAGCCGGAGTTGAGGCTGTCTTCGATGTCTTGGGCGAGTTCCTCTGTTTTTAACCGTTGGCCAGCTTTTTCTGGTTCGATAAATACCGCCGAGGATGTTGCGGATGCTTGCACGATGAGACGTGCGTCACGTGCTGTTTCGATATCATTACCTAAGACGGTTTCGACACGCGTTTTTAAGATGGCCTCGTCTACGCTGGCTTCAATGGGGAGGTTATGTCCTTTGAGACGGGCGATCACTGGGGCTAGGAGCCGTTTTGGCCAGGAGCCAGTCCGTCCTATTTGGGTTGCTTGGCTAATGGCGCTGTCTATATCGTAGGTGACGAGACCAGCGCGTGTTCCTAGGTCAAGAACGCGAGTATCTAAATTTGCTTGGATCGTTTTGTTCAATTGGGCGTTTAGGTCTCGCTCGACGTTATTTTTTGCGCTGACCGGAGGCTGGCCACCTACAGAGGTGCCGCCGATGGAAATTCCTTTTAGGATCGTATCGTTTTGGAGTTGAGCGTATGACCAGGCGCCGGTTAAGCCTAGGCTTGCGATCAGGATGATGCAAAGAACGCCGATGACGAGCGCGTGGCGTTTGAGGGGGGAGACCATAGGGGAAGGGGAGGAGGCGGAAAGAGTCTCGGTAGGAGGGAAAGAAGGCGGGGTCATGTGAGGGGTTCGAGAAGATGTTGAACGATAGTTTGGGCGAGGGGATATTGCAGGCCAGCTTCGTTGCCAGTGGTTGCTGCGAGAAGAAACAAGGGTTGGTTTAATTGGGCTTTCCCCAGGATAGCGATGAGAGGGAGGGAGAGACGTTGTCCATCACTCGTCGTGGCGATGACGTGGTCCGGTTGTATGTCTGTAACGGTGAGGACGAGAGGGGTGGGCATAGTCGGCATCCTAGCGAAAAATGGTTAGTCAAGCAATGTGGGCTTGATGGTGATAGCGCGGCCTTGTTCACGGATAGGAAGACGAATATCAAGGATCCCTTGTTTGAGAGAGGCGCGGATATCATTAATATGGACGTCGATGGGGAGAATGACGGAACGGCTAAAGCCTCCCCAATAACATTCGCGATAAAACCAGTCTTCTTCGTGGATGGGGGTTTCTAAGTGTCGTTTTCCACGGATGGTGAGAAGGTCTCCGTCGACAGCAATATCTAAATCCTCTACTTCCACGCCAGCGACGGGGGTGCGGATCACCAGCATGCCGTCTTCACGAAATACATCTATGGCAAGGCGGCCTTCTGGGGGTTGCGATAGCCAATCTTGCTCAGGGGGTGGAGTGGGTGTTGAAGAAAAGAGCATACATTTATTCTGTGTGTATCATAAGGAAAATAAGTGGGTTTGTCACCCCTCCCACAATTGTCTCGATGTTGGTATACTCCTTATATGTCCGATGACGTTCGACCATCACGATTTGCTTGGTTGCAGGATATTTGGAATGGGTGGAGTTCGGAACAGCAGCTCGGCGTGAGCGTGTTCGGTATTTGTGGGGTGTTGACCTTGGTGTTTTCTAGTTGGTATTTACATGCGCAGATTCAGGCGCCGTTTTTGGCTCCGCGTAAACAGCTCGCTGCTTCGCGTGAGTTAGTGAATGAGTTGAGTAAAAACCAGCAGACGCAGGATGCCTTACGCTTGAAGGATACGGATGGAGATGGACTGAATGATTGGGATGAATTGAATAGCTACCGCACCTCCCCGTATTTGGCCGACTCGGATTCGGATGGATTGCAAGATGGATTAGAGCTCTCTCGCGGGACGGATCCCAATTGTCCGCAGGGTCGTGAATGTCAGCCGCGCTTGGATGGTCTTACGCAGCGCTCCACCACCTCGTCTGGCGCAGGACTCTTGCAGGGGACGGCGGCGGCAGGGGCAGCCGCTGCTGGTGGGCAAGCGACGACGCCTCCGGCACAGCTCACGGCGCCGGAAATCCGAACACTGCTTCTCTCGAATCGCTTGGTGACAGAGGAAGAGTTGAAAGGTCTGTCTGATCAAGCGGTGCTCGAGTTGTATCGTCGTGGTACTTCCAGTCCGTCGCCATCTCCCGCTCCAGCCACAAATCCTGTACCATCTCGGTAATTCTTACCTGCTCCCCCCTCCTCATCCTATTTTATGGGTAACCCGCTTTCTCGGTTCTTTCGCTCGTTCAAACGCAGCCTGATTGCTTGGACGCTTGTGGTCGTGGCATTTTGGCCGTTTCTGGCTTCACCGGCCAACGCCCAGCTTGTGGTGGTTGATGTCCAGCGCCAAGCGGATACAATTTTAGAGACGATCTTTACCTCGCTGTCACGCGCGGCCATGGTGGGACTATTTAATGCCTTTCAGACATTTTTGGGTCAGTTAGCCTATGATGCGGCGGATTATATTGCGACGGGTGGATCTGGGCAGTCGGCCACATTCTATAAGAAAGGTCCGGGACAGTATTTGCAAGATGTGGCTTCGGATGCGGCAGGGGAATTTATCGGTTCGCTGTCGAACGAAGATTTTTTTCGCACGGCTGGGTTTAACTTGTGTCGACCAGACGCGCGTGTCTTATTACGCGTACAGTTGTCGCTTGGAAATTTTTTCCCCGGTCTGCAAGGCCGGTTTCAGCGTCCAGAGCCAAAATGTGATTTTAAAGATATTGTCAATAATTACGACCAATTATACCAAAGTTTGACGAATGATGATGTTTTGAAGAATGTACAGCTTGGCTTGAATACGAGCGCGAGTGATTTGGGGGTGACCTTCAATCTGTTTAACCAATTTAGTAAGAAAATTGCGACCAATGTAAATGATAGTTTATTGGCCAGAACGGAAGGCGGAGGGTTTAAATCGGTCAATAATTTATTATCGGGGAATATTAAGACGCCTTCCCAGGTGGTGAATGAAGTGGCGCGAGAGCAGCTGGTACGTTTTCCAAATCAAAGTCTATTGACGACGGTGGGGGCTACCTTGTCGAGCGGGTTGAGCCAAGGATTCGTTCAATTACTTGCTTACACCTCTTCCGTTTTTGTTAATACCCTGACATCAAAGTTGCTGCGCCGCGTGTTTGAGGGGGGATTAGATTCGAGCGTGGCTCAGATTCAATTGGAATCGGCCGATTTTATCCCGGATCGTCGACAGGCGGATGCACGTAACATTAATGTCTCGCTGAAAACACCAAACCTCCAACGCGTTGAGAATTTTGATGTGTTAGCGGAATTGGCTGCTTGTCCGGCCGATACACGTGGGACATGGAATTGTGTGATTGACCAAGGCTTGCGTTCGGCGCTTGTGCGTAGCGACCAAGGAGGGATGACGGTTCAAGCAGCGTTGGCCGCGAATTTATTGCATGGGGACTGGAAGTTGATCCCCTCGTCTGATACGCGTCGGAATCAAGACAAGAACTGTTATACGTCCGCATACTGTGCGGGTAATCTACAGAAGTTGCGTGTTTTGCGCATTTTGTCGAGCGGGTTTGAAATTGCGGCAAATTCTCCAGAGAATGTTAGACGATGTAGCCCGCAGGGGAGTGGGTGTGTGAGCTTGCAAGAGGTTGTAGAAGGCTTTTCTCAGTGTGGGGGAGCAACACCGAGTCCGTGGTGCCGCATGATTGATCCGAATTGGATTTTGACGAGTTTGCCTCAGCAGTGTGTGTTAGATGGTTACAGTGACCAGCTTATTTCAAGTACGCTTGGTCAACGCCGTCAGCAATGTCAGGATGTGCAGACGTGTTTAAAACGCAATGACCAAGGTCAATGTATTGGGGGCTACGGTTACTGTGTGGCAGAAAAATCGGTGTATCGTTTTGGAGCGGATGAGTGTTTACCACGTGAAGCAAGTTGTCGAACGTATCAACCACGGAGTGGTCAATCGGTTTCCTACTTGCGCAATACGACCGACCAGGCCGCTTGTAGTGCCGATAATACAGGATGTTTGTGGTATTCAAGTGTGCGGAACCCATCATTAGGCACGGATGCTTGGACGGGGACAACATCCACGGGGTCTCGGGTGTACTTTGATCGTGATGTGACGGCGTGTGCGGCGAATGGCGAAGGGTGTACAAAGCTGAAAGAAGCGGTGGTTGGTCGTTCGAGCTTGAATTTGGTTATCAACCCTTCGTTTGAAGCGGTGACGGAAGCGGGGGCGTCTATTTCTCTGAATGACTGGATTGTGACTCCAGCAACGTTTGCCTCGCGCGCAGGAGTAGCTCCTACTGTTGCGGTGGGAACACCGGCGTTGATTGGGGTGCGAGCGGTGGATACCGTAACTCCAACGGGAGCGGTTCCAATCTATACCCAGCCTCTTACCTTGAGTCCGGGGCGTGCGTATACGCTGTCTATATTTGCACGTGCGAGAACGGCTACCGGTCCGGCACCGCGCGTCAATACATCCTTGAGTCAGTATGCATTTGTAAATAATACCTTTCGTTTAGTAAGCGTTGAGGGCGCATATCGTAGTAGTGGTTGCGCGCGTCCAAGTACGAACGCGAGTATTGTGGAGCCACGAGCAGGTCAGCCTCTTGGTACGGATTGGCAGCGTTACGAATGTACGTTTGTTACGGCGTCTACGACGATGTCTGGGTTATTGCAGGTGCAGGGAGAAAATGTTTTGTTGGATGCAATCCAAATGGAAGAGAGTGAATATGCCACTGATTTTGTCGAAGGTCTTAACGATGCTCTTGTTGAACGTCATTTGAAAGTTGCTCCGGATGAATTTGCGTGTGCTGGAAACGATGGTGATCATCCCTTGTGTGACAGGTTTGCAAAAGTTTGTCGTCAAACAGAGGCGGGGTGTAACGGGTATACGGACGTACAAGGGAACGGGTCAGAGGTGCCCGCCATCTTATCTACGAATGATTTATGTCCGACGCAGTGTGTGGGGTATAGCGAATATAAAAAGGGGGCTTCGGCGTTTGACTTGGTCGCGGATGCAGATGCGCGCTTTAGTGATCCAGGAGATGCAAGTTCAACGTACTTCATTCCATCTACAGGGGCGGTTTGTCGTCAGGAAGAGGTTGGATGTGAAGCGTTTACGAATGTCGAAGGAACGGGAGGAGAACAGCAAGCTTACTTTAGTTATGCGCGTTCTTGTCGTAAGCCAGGTCCAGATGCGCAAACCTTCTTTACCTGGGAAGGGTCTGATTCTGCGGGGTACCAATTGCGTACTTGGAGTTTAGTGCGTAATGCATCTACTCCACCCGCTCCTCTTATTGTTGCGAAGCGTGAACCAGGACGGTTGACCTTGAAGGAGCCTGCAACCTGTAATGAGGGGAGTTGGCGCACGGCTCTGGATCCAGATTGTCGTCAATTTTACGATGCAGAAGGGAACACCTCCTATCGTTATTATTCGCAAACTGTCTTATCTACCCCGAGTTGTACGGATTTTCGTGTGTCACGCACCAACCGCGCAGATTGTGAAAAGACGGATGGTGTCTTTGATGCAGGCGCGAATGAATGTTTGTACCGTGTGTTTGTGCCACAGAGCCGTGTGTGTTCGGCGGCGGTGGTTGGCTGTCGTGAGTATCGTGGTTCGACCTCGGGAGCGGTTCTGCCTGTGTTTAGTGAAACATTCCGCAATGCTACAGGAAGCGGACAGTTTAGTTCAGGGCGTGTTTCAAATGAATCATTGCTTGTAGGTGATCAGTCGTTGCGTATTGATGTGGGTGCTCGTAATTCGATTACGGTATCTGCTCCGTTTCGAACTCCTCAAGCAGATGCGATCTACAATGTCACGTTCTGGGCGAAACCAGCCTTGGCGAGTAGTACCCTCCAGTTAACGGTACGCGATCCTGCAAATACAGGACGTCCGCCGGTATTTGTTGGTACGGTTGCCTTAGGAACGGATTGGCAGCGGTATACGGTTGGTCCATTTGGTGGGTATCCGGGGACAGTGACTTCAAGCTTGGCCTGGACGGCTCCAGGGTTATCGAATGCGTATGTGGTCTTCCTGGATGAGATCGTGATTACACGTGTCCAGGATGTGGTCTACCTGCGTCGAGATTCTTGGTCAACGCCGGAGGCATGTAACCAAAATGCCTATGGTGTTCCTCAGCCGCAAGCAATGTTGGGATGTCGTACGTATCGCAATCGCCAACAACAGACGGTGAACGTACGTCAGTTTACGCAGTTGTGTCGTGAAGCGGCGATTGGCTGTAAGGGTTTTGTGGATACGCGTAATTCTAACTCCGTCGCAGCTGAAACGTTTACTCGTGGCGATTCTCCCGCGATTGCTGGCTTTGGAGCGGCGACCACGACACGGGCTCCAGATCGAATGGTGTATCTCATTGATGAGCCGAGCAAGCGTTGTACGGCCGATCAAGATAGCTGTCGTGCCTTTGGAAAGCCTCAGTTTTCCCCAGATCGTCAAGAGGTAACGGGTTTTACCACCGTCTATCTCAAGGATGATATTACTGCGTACAGCCGTTCTTTGTGTCGCCCTTCGGAATTATTCTGTGAAGAATTCACGTACAATGGAAGCAAAGAATACTTCCGTACCCCAGATACTCATACGTGCCAATACCGTGAAGATGTCACGGACGTTGTAGGGATGCCTGAAGGGAGATATTCTGGTTGGTTTGAAACAAATTCTGCACCGGCAAAGCCTTGTTATCCAGAATTGCTTGAATCGGGTCAAGTCTTTGGGGTTGCCCGTCGCGCCGATCCTGTTTATCGTGGATGGGTTGGAACGTGTAGTCCCTCGGCAGATTCATGTACCGAATTACGTGATCCATTGGACACTTCAAGTGCGAATAACCCTTCCGGAAAACCATATTATTTCCTTCGTAACGATCGTTTAGATACTTCGAGCTGTGCTGGGAGTGTTGATCCGGGAAATGGTTGTATCTTGATTCGGGATACAAGTGACTTGAATAATCGTTACAACGCGCGTGCAAGTTATGCGCGTCAGCAAGCGGCACCTCGTCCTGTGGCGGTGCAGCCGGTTGATTGTGTGCGTAATCCGACGGATCCAAGCTGTCGTGCCCAAGTTGGTCGCTGTTCTGGACGAATTCGGCATTGCGTTTCCTCGTTGGTTACCCCGGCAACCTTTAGCAGTGCGTGTACAGGTATTGCAGGAATTAATGACTTTTCGTTAACCGAATGGGAAGTGCGCTGGCGTGATAATCCAGAGCTTGCGGCTTTATCCGTGTGTCGTACGGATGACGATTGTAATGATGCGGTTGCGCTTCCCCTTAGTTTGCCTCGGGGAGGGGATGTCCTTTATAAGCGCACTGGTACCTGTCAAGTTGCTAACGACACTAACTTGATCGTGAAGGTAAAAATGGATCGTGATTGTGCTCAGTGGTTAGGCTGTAGCAGTTCTGAGGTCGTATCTGATCCTGCCACTGGTCGCTCGCGTAATTTGTGTACGAATATCGCTTTATGTGATGAAGGCTCGCAGAATAATGGTGACCCATATTGCACGAAATATGTGGATCGCTCTTCTACGAGCACGGAGCCTATCTTGGCTCGTGGACAGGCGCTTACAAGCAGTGTCTATACCACTCGAGCGGTTGGGTTAGGTGAGAAAGACTATGCAGGCTATGCGATTCCGAATGCGTTTTTGACAACGGACTTGGTCAATGCCCGTGTGGCCGTTGAAGGAAATAAGAGTGTCCAGGCGACGGGGGGATATGCTCGTGATTATCGCTTGGCAGCTGCGGTACCGATGCCGCGTGCTGTGCCTGTTAATACCGCGGAACTTCCTTGTTCTGTGGATGGAGCTTGTTTTCGTCAGCTTCAAGAATCTTCTCCTACCCAAGCACGGATTCTTGATCGTCGTTCTCGATTGGGAGCGGCAAATCCTGAATTGCATTTGTGTCAGCATGTGCAGACGGGTTTAATTGGATACTTTATCCCTTCCCAAGTAGGGGTTACGAGCACGAGTAGCTGTTATTTGGCGGCTTCATTTGATCCGGCGACGTTAGGGGATCCGGAAGTGCGTCGTAGTCCGTTTGATTTTACTTCATTGGCTGAGACCTTTACTCGTGGTGAATCTCCGGATGGATTTGTGCGTCAGGCCTTTCCTATGGCCGAGTGTCGTGCATATCCTCAGCCTGATGCGCCCTTTCCCGATACGTATGCAACGCGTTGGGATTTGACGAAGTCTCCGCCGAAGCCATTGGAGCGTTTGGCTGGGTATAACCGTGTGAATGTGTGTGAATACGGAGAAGACTGTAGCTGTAGTTATAAACGAGCGGATTATCGTGAGGCAGCTGTTAGTAAATTCTATAATACGGCCTCTCAAGATATTCCTACGGGTGTATGTGTGGGTGGTCCTCGGGATGGGCAAGGCTGTATTCCAGGGGTAGTCTTATCAATCGGCACGGCACCTGGAACGAGTGGTGGTGCGACGGCTCCCGTAGTAGGTGGGGCAAGAGCTCCATCTTCTGGTCGCCAACGCATTGTGGAGGCTTCGAATGCTTCACAGTCGTGTGGAGATTCGACTTTGGGTGGACGCTGTGTGGCTTTGACGAGCGTTGAGACCGTACGTGGTGTATTCGGTCAGTGTTTAGAACGAGATGTCACCCGTTCTGTTCGTCTTGGAAGCACAACCGAGCATCCTTGTTTGACCTGGAGTCCGGGGCCGATCTTGTTTGGAGAAAAGGATATTTATCACTATGCGCCTTCGGCTGGGTATTCTCCGCCGCCGAGTTCTGGCCAGTACTACTGCACGTCGTCAGCGCGCAAACCACGAACGTTACGTCTTGAGCCCGTTGATTTTGAAGGAAGTAGTAATCCTGCCTCGAGTACATATGCGGGTCGGATGCGCGGGTTCTACTATGATGATCTATGGACATCTGATGAAGGAACGGCGGATGCGTCCTTGGATGGAGTGAATACGGATGGAAGTTTAGTTGCGCAGCAATGTGAGGAGGCGGATGATGACCAGGACAATGATAACTCGCAATCCGATATTCAAGCGCTGCGCCTTGTGGGTACGGGTCATTCTATTGATACCTCATATACAGAAACCTTCTTCAAGATCAATTCCCCCTTATTTGTAGCTCGTTTATACAATGCACCGCCCTCTACCGCAGATGTGGTGCGCAGTGGCTTATCGGATGCAAATATCGGTTACATCAAGATTGCTCCGTTTGAGAATAAGAATGGGATTGGACGCTTAGCCTGTGGATACCAAGCTGATTGGGTTGATAACTTACAAAGCTTGGATTATGACAACTTGGATCAGTCACGCCAAGGGGATCAGATGTGGCGCCAGAGCTTTTTCTCGACCTACAACCCGATCATGACACGTGCGACGGAGAAGTTGGTGCGAGGGAGGAATGTTGATGGAAGTCCAACCCAAACACCAATCGCTATGGATTGTGTTGATTTTAAAGGGATTGAGCCTTCGCACAACCGCTGTTACTTCAAGACCTGGGAGGTTGGCCATCGCTTAGAGGGTCAGACTCAAGCGTTTTCGCGCATGGTGTTCCGTGATGCGGCTATCAATAGCTTTGATGACCTTCGTCGTCAACCTGATTACCAGAAATGTGAGTCGGATAAGCCTTACTTTGGAATTCGCGCTGTGTTCCAAACGAATGCGGATGAGGTCTATCAAGGGGCAACGGCTACAGAGTTTGCTCGTTCTGGGCAAACACCTCGTGGCCCATGGAGATTTGTAGGCTTTTGGGTGGCAAGTTGTGCGGGCGCAAGTAATGATGTGCGCTACATGTACATGAACGTGGATATTACAAGTGCCGATATTTGCAAGGAATTGGCGGAAGTTCGCAGTCATGACTCCCTCCAAGATGCGGCCTTCACGGATCGTGTTTGGAAGGAAGGTTCCTTTACGGTGCCACGCATTGGCCTCCCCTACGGGACGCGCTTCTCTCCGTTTGCAAGTGCACTTACGACACGATCGATCGGAAATGATGACCAGGCGTTGTTCCAGACGGGGCAGGACTTAGCGGGCTTCTCACCACTTAATAAACCGACATTTATTGCCTCTGGAGCAGACACTTACTACCGAGCTGATCTGTATCCAAAAGATAAGTGGGCGTATCTCTCCAACTTGTTCGCTCGTGTCTACCGCATCTACCGTTATGAATCGGAGCCGGTGAACTTTACCAGCAATGCTTGTTTGTACGGACCGTTTAAGGGACGTGCCTGTATCCCTTCCGATGGAATCGTTCCGGCGGGTCGATACCCTACAAGCTCCATGTGTAGTTTGGATGGAGAATGTGATACGAGCGCACTTGCACGTGAAGATCTGAGCGATATCAAGGTTTGTGATGCCTTGTCTGGAGTGAATGCAGGCCTGGCTTGTGGAGATGATCCAGATATCTGTCACACAGGAGCCATCATGGTTAATCCTGCGAGCCAAGAACGTAAGCAGCTATTGGGTAACTGCGAAACAAATACAACCAGTTGGACGAAGCGTAAGATCTGTGATCGCACTTCGGTTCGTGTCGGTGTACGATGTAGTAACGATACGGAGTGTGGTGGGCGCCCAGGTTCATGTATAGAAGATCCACGCCAAGTGTATGATGATCTAAATACAAGAGAGGTGGAGGAGTTGAGTGCAAGTGAAGCGGCTAGTCGCTACACCTCCGGTCGCACACCGTATGCACCCTTCATCTGCGACTCAGGTCTTCGTCGCGGGAATGATTGCTCTGCTCCAATGCGATATTCTCGTGAGTGTCCTCTTCCATTAGCCGGAAAGTGCGTAAAAAATCCGTTTCAGGCTTTTGCTCCTCGAACGGCGGAAAGTCCGATTACCGTAGGGGATATGCAGACGCGTTTTGCGGAAGCTGGTAAGTGTGCTTTCCCGAAGCTTGATGAACGAAACATGCCTGTGCGAGTTGATCCATCACGTGTAACAGCTGTTGGTGCTCCTACCGCACGCGGAACAGAAGTGACGTATCCAGATGGAAGTGTCTACATTGTTAGTCAATCAGATGAATACGAAGATTGCTTCGCGGATTATGACTGCTCCTTTGACTCGAATAACTACTATTTGAAGCGCAGCAATGGGTTCTCAACGATCTACGCACCTCGCTCGTTGAATAATCTAGCCGGTCGTCCATCAGACTATGGACTGTCGAGTAGCCCTTGTGCGCCGGGGAGTCCGGATATTAACGGGTCGTGTATGTACTCTACCCGTATAGATGTTGCGAGCTGTGGAGGGGGGGCTGAGCACGCCGGTACAATTGGAACGCGTATCCCGGCCGGAGGTCAATGTGTGCTACGTGCCTGGAGGTATGGGTATCAGAATCCTACTTCACCAATTGCTTTTGCGGATCAGTCCAATCAATGCGCCTCAACAAACTTTGAGGAGCGTTTAGCGGGTCCTGCAGAATGGAATCGTTTCCCTGGGTTTGTACAAACCTCTACCTACGAACAATTGAATGTCCTCGGTCTCAATCTGAACATTCTGCGCGACGCTCGAGGTGAATTACGTAGTTTGCGTGACTGGTCGCGAGAGAATGTGGAATATGCTTTTATCGTCTATGGAGTCACGGAAGTTCTGGACTCAATTATCGATGGAGCGGAATCCGTGGTTACCTTCATCTCTGAATGTACGACGGCGCAAAGCTGGCAACAGATCAATTTTGGGAGCTGTATTACGCCTGCGATTGCTTCTGGAAGAGCAAAAGACTATGGACGATGTAAAGGTGGGGTGTTTGATGGCAAAGTGTGTCGTGTAGGAGTGAGCGCCGGAAGTAAATATAGCTGTAAGCTTGATCCAACCACGTTCTTGAAACCGGACAGATCTGAGCTCACGATTCCAACCTATACACCAATGGATGCTACAGGTCGTCAAGCGCTCGTTTCTCCTCCTCGTACAGCCACAACAATTGCGCAGTACGAAGCGATTGTGAATGCCTGCGGCCCGGTCTCCTTCACAATTGATTCAGAACGTAGATTGTACCGCCCAGCTGCAGAATGCAGTTTGACGGGTCCTACAAACACACCGAATGCGACGACGAACTTGGATGAAGATAACAATATCTGTACGCATGGGGTTGGGTACCGCCCACGTGTCGATATTTGTCCGGATGCGAAGGATGAGTTCTGTGGCTTGATCGCTTACCGCCGTCGTGATGTGAGTTCCCTCAGTCCACGTTTGTCTCCTTACCCTCTTCCGACGGATGTCACGATGGGCTTCTATACCCCTGACTACTTACTGACGGGGACGCGTGGAGGCGATGGCACAAGTGATTTCGCCGCGAGAAACTTTAACTACATCTCGACGTACAAGCCTCAGCCGCCGGTGGTTGCCGCGGTCAATACGTCGCAGTGTCGTGAAGCGGGTCAATGTGCGGTTACACGGGTGGGAACCTTCACCTTCAATGGTCAAACCGAAGGTCCAATCACAATTGCCGGTGGCCAGCATAAATCGACGATCCAATTCTACGGTTGGGCTGCGCACAACCAGATGCCAATCCGTAAACTCGTGATTGATTGGGGTGATGGGTTCAAACAATCCTTGCCAGATGCGAAGATCAAGAACCACAAGCCAATGTGTGGGGGAACCAAGGAATGTTACATTCCGGCGGGTCCAAATCGTGGGCCAACGGGGCTCACGTGTAACACGGATATTGATTGTCCGGGTGGTTATGGCAGGTGTGAAGCAGTGGGTACCTGTACACGTAATGCGGATCGAGTGTGTACGCAAGATACAGATTGCTTCTCTTCAGGTGAGGCACGCGATATCTGTAACATTCGTACCTTCTTCGGAAATAGTGAGGATGCGTGTGAACCAAACTACTTCGAGTTTAGCCACGTTTACAGCTGTAACGGACCAGCCACGGTCGGCGGAGTATCAAACCTCTGTAACCCATCTGGAGCAAGCGGCTTCCGCTGCTCGGGTAACCCTGAGCTCAGATGTAGCGGAGCGTCCGATGTTACAACCTGTGCGGCTGGTGACAGATGTATTCCTGATCTTGCAACCAAAACGGGATGTTGGGACGCGACGACCAATAGCTGTCGCTTTACCCCACGTGTCTTGATCGAAGATAACTGGGGCTGGTGTACCGGCGAATGTCGCACGGTGAACTCACCCACAGGTCTAACGGATCCACTCACAAGCAGCGTTCTCCATCCATATGGCGGATGTTACGCGGGGGTACCGTTGGGTGGTGGAAGAGCTAATGCTACCAAGTTAAATACCGATGGTACGCGATTAACTCCGAGTGAGTGCTTCGAAGAATATCCAGGTGAAGGATCTTTAGGCCGGTATCGTCCTTGGGTAGTCTATCCGGGTTCGCTACAGCTTAGATCCCGCAGATAAAAACAAAAACCTCTCTAATATAGAGAGGTTTTTGTTTTTATTAATCCTTTCTTACGAGAAAATATAACCAAATATTTAAGTGATCTTTATATAATTAGAAAACCCTCACTTCTTCTCCTGGAGAGGTGAGGGGTTGGGGAGGTGATCTGGCATGTGCCGGAGCCGGTTGTTTCACGGCACCGACTCGATGATGACGGTCTCGCTTCCTCGCGAGCAGCTGAACTGCGTCATCGAGACGTTCCACTCGGCGCACATCCAGTGGCTGGGCGTGGTGAAGTCCGGCGCGTGGCAGACCTGGTCTGGATCGCAGACCGCCGAGGTCTCTCCGAGTCGGGCTGCGATGTTGTCCGGGAGCTCGAGCGCGGCGTTGCCGTCCGAACCCATGCGGCATCCGATGGTGTCGCCATTCCCGGCCGTGCCGCGGACTCGCCACCTGCGAAGGGGGAGTTGGCCGCACGTGCTCGGGTTGAAGCTCCTCATCACGACGGCGTCCGGCGGGGGAGGGG
>CAZIQG010000017.1:15017-18643 GCA_964541725.1 uncultured Gammaproteobacteria bacterium | reverse complement strand
CCACAACCGCCGCAAACAACGCCTACCAAGCAACCATGAAGCAGGCGAAAGCAACACGCGTCGCGGCTGAAACCCAGGCACGCACTCAATATCAATCGAACGTTAAAGCAGCGCGTACGACGTTCTTAGCGGCTATGAAGGCCGCGAAGAAATAATATAATGGGTAGATACAGAATACTCCGACCATCGGAGTATTTTTGTATTCAGTTGAAAGATCACAATAATATAAATTATGAGTTTTCAACGGAAGGGGAGTAATCCCCAAGAGAAAAGAGCTTTAGAAGAATTTTAGAAAAGTTACGTTCCTAGACGATGCTCATGGCTCCACGCAGAAGCTCACCCAGAAGGCGCTTCTTATCCCTGGCTGCATCCTGGTTGTCGGTGTGCCTGTGTTGCACGAGTTTACCCATCTCGTCGAAGTCGTCGTTGGTTACGAAGCCCAGCGCGAGCATGCGCGCGTCGTCCTTGGTCGACCAGATGGCAGCCTCGGGGAAGGTGCTCATGCCGACGCAGACGAGTCCATCATCTCGCGCGAAGGCGAGCTTGTTGTACTTGCCCTCGAAGTGAGGACCCTTCCAGTAGGCATAGCCGCCGACGAAGAGATGGAGGTCGAGGCACATCTGAGCCCATCGTCCCATCCCCTCGCGCAGATCCTCCTTGAGTACGTCGTCAGGGGAGCCGAACTCTCCAGTGAAGAGACCAGGGTTGAAATCCGGAGGCGCCAGGAACCCGTCGATCAGGACGACGTCGTTCTTCTTGGTGCGACCACCGAGGCCACCGACAGCCGCCGTCGTCACGAGGGTTCGGCAGCCAGCCATGTACAGGCCGTCGAGGAGTGCCCGCCACTTGAGCTTGATGCCGGGGGTTGCGAGTCCCTCGTTCGGGTGGAGGCGTCCGCGCAGGCCCACGACCACCTTGTCGCCGAGCTTCCCCACACAGATTCTGCGTTCGTGTGCTGCGAGGTCAGCGAGGTCCTTGAGGAAGGGGAGTTCGCTGAAGGCGAATGACTCCTCCTTGTAGAGTTCGAGCGTTTCTCCCCAGCCGGTGCCGAGGACGAGGCCGATCGGGCCGCCCTTCTGATCCGGGAATCGATCGAGGCAGCTGCGCAGCTTGATGGCTACCAGCGAAGCGTTGAACGCCGTTGCCATCTGCTTCTTCGTGCCCCTCAGTCTGTCACCGGGTTCTTTGGTCGTCATGACCACTCTGCCTTTCCGCCCCTAAGGGCGCCCATACCCTACAGAGAGCTGTATCCACGGTCAAGTCCTGGAAAGAGTTGCTTTTTCGCTAATCTTTGGGCATTCTACGGCCATGGATCAAGCTCGTATTCGCAATTTTTGCATCATCGCCCATATCGACCACGGCAAGTCGACCCTCTCCGACCGTCTTTTGGAGATCACCGGCACCATTGAAAAGCGTAAAATGAAAGAGCAATTGCTCGATACGATGGAGTTGGAGCGTGAACGTGGGATCACGATTAAGCTCCAGCCGGCACGCATGAAATATCAGGCCAAAGATGGCAATGAATACGAATTGAATTTAATCGATACCCCTGGGCACGTCGATTTTACCTACGAAGTTTCACGTTCTTTGGCCGCTGTCGAAGGCGCGGTCTTACTCGTCGATTCCACCCAAGGGGTCCAAGCACAAACCATTGCTAACCTCTATCTTGCCATCGAGCAAAACCTTACCATCATTCCGGTTTTGAATAAGATCGATCTTCCAAATGCCGACGTAGAAAAACGTGCCGCAGAGCTCATGCATCTTATTGGCTGCAAACGCGAAGAAATTATTTGCGCCTCTGGAAAGACAGGTGTAGGCGTCGATCTCATCCTCGAACGTGTTGTACAAGACGTGCCTGCTCCCTCTGGAAATCCTGCCGCCCCTTTCCGCGCCATTATTTTCGATTCCAAGTACAACGACTATCAAGGCGTGATCGCCTATGTGCGTTGCGTCGATGGTTCACTAGGTAAGCAAACGCCCATTCACTTCATCGCGACTAACTCTCCTGGCACCGCCCTCGAACTCGGCTACATGAAGCCGGATCACGTTGCTTCAGAACGCATGGAAGCAGGGGATATTGGCTACATCGTCACAGGCTTAAAGGATATTTCCGCTGTACGTGTCGGTGATACGATTTCTGCTGTCGGCGATCGTCTCGCAGCCTTGCCAGGCTATAAAGAAGTCCATCCCATGGTCTACGCGGGCTTATTTCCCATGGATGGAAGTGAATACGAAAAATTACGCGATGCCATTCTCAAGCTCAAATTAAGCGATGCCGCTCTCAGCTTCGAGCCGGAGCATTCGATTGCTCTCGGCTTCGGCTTTCGCTGTGGCTTGCTCGGCATGCTCCATCTTGAAATCGTGCAGGAACGTTTATCACGTGAGTTTGATATGGATGTTGTCGTGACAACGCCGTCTGTGGGGTATGAAGTGACAAAGACGGATGGAACTGAAGTCCTCATCAAAGCTCCCGGTGCCTTTCCAGAACCATCACGCATCCAAGAAACCCGCGAGCCCTACGTCACGGTAGATATTCTTTGTCCTAAAGATTACATCGGCAACGTCATGGCGCTTGTGCAAGATCGTCGTGGCGAATACAAAAATACCGAATACATTGATACAACCCGCGCCCTCTTGCATTATCAAATGCCTCTCGCCTCCGTGATCGTGGATTTTTACGATAAGCTCAAAGGGGTAACTGCTGGCTACGCCTCGTTAAACTACGATTTTCTCGATTATCGTCCCTCCGAAGTCGTTCGCCTCGACATCCTTGTCGCCGACGAGCCATTAGAAGCATTAGCAACGCTCTTACATGAAAGCGAGGCCTATCGTCGTGGCAAAGAAATTGTGGAAACGTTAGCCGAAGAAATCCCACGCCAACAATTTGTGGTAAAGCTACAAGCCGCCATCGGGAGTAAGATCATCGCCTCCGACCGTATCCAGGCCTTCCGCAAAGATGTGCTCGCCAAAATGTCCGGTGGAGACTATTCGCGTAAGTCAAAGCTCTTGCAAAAACAGAAGAAAGGCAAGAAGCGTATGCTCGAACATGGCAAAGGCGGAGTCGAAATCCCTTCCGAGGCCTTTATCAAAGTCCTGCGAAGAGGGTAATATACAAGCCATATGGACCATCCCATGACCGAGCAAGAGCTAAACGCCATGCTTTCCAATATAAAAGTCCTGTTGCTTGAGTATCGCTCAAATTATAAAGAATATATGGAAGAACTATCTTCTGTATCTGGATCATAGGATATGTCTGCCGAATCCCAATCATCGAGAAGATTCACGCATGAGGTACTGGACAATCCCGAAAAGAAAAAGCTCCTAGAAGAGTTGGCAAGACTTGCCTCTTCTGTTCCAGATGCTCCTCCTGAGCCAAAGGTAGATGCTTCGCCGGGTCTCCTATCAAAATTCAGTGATCTTGCGCGTGGGATAGAGCGATTATTTCGCGCTCTTGCAGGTGCTGTATTTGCTTTGGCAAGCGGTACAGAGATGCTAAACGACATGTCGGATATTATGAGTAATAAGACAGAGTCTACGAAGGTTCTAGAAGAATTACAGGCTCACGTTGAAGAAAAAAGACGTAGGATGGCGCAAACGGAAGCCGGTATCCAATCTATCCGTCGTGC
>CAZIQG010000017.1:4418-14917 GCA_964541725.1 uncultured Gammaproteobacteria bacterium | reverse complement strand
CTCTGGAACCGGGGATTGCAAACAAAACAAGCCGCACAAGATTTTTTATCTCCTTCGTGGGAGAACCATGTTCACGACCCAACTCAATTCCGCCACATGCCAGCGGCCATCGAGCGTATTTTTGCTGCCTTAGAAGCCGGTGAACGGATCACGGTCCACGGCGACTATGATGCGGATGGTGTCACAGGTTCAACCGTCATCATCACGACCTTGAGAGAAATAGAACAAAAAATAAAAAGTATCCAGTATCGAGTATCGAGTATCGAGAATGATAAGGATCCCTCTTCTATACTCGATACTCGATACTCGATACCCGATACTTCTAGTCTCGTCGATTTCTACATTCCTCACCGCGACAAAGAAGGCTACGGCTTACACAAGGGCACCATCCCAAAATTAAAAGAACGCGATACGCGTCTCATCATCACGGTTGATTGTGGGATTGCCTGTGTTGATGAAATCGCGCTCGCAAAAGGGGAGAATATCGATACCATCGTGGTTGACCATCATCAATTCGGAGACGCGCTCCCGGATGGGTTTTTGATCCACCCCGGCTTACCAGAAGAGACATATCCCTTTAAAAAACTTGCCGCCGTCGGTGTTGCGTATAAGTTCGCTTGTGCGTTGCTAAATGCTGCGCGTGCTCGCGGACTCGATATTCAGCCAGGCTGGGAGAAGTGGCTCTTGGATCTTGTTGCGATTGCAACCGTCACAGATATGGTTCCGTTAGTGGGGGAGAATCGAGTCTTGGAAATATATGGATTGAAGGTTCTTAATAAGACGCGTCGGCTTGGTTTACGTGCCTTGATCGAAGCTTCTGCCTTAGAATATGGAAAGATGGATAGTGAATCGATTGGGTTTGCTTTGGGTCCACGCATTAATGCAGCCGGCAGAATGGAGCATGCAGAACTTGCATTACGCCTCATGTTAGCGACGACCGAAGATGAAGCCAAGGATCTCGCCAAGCAAGTAGAGCGTTGTAACCGTGAACGCCAAGAAACGACCAAGAGCATGATGGTGGAAGCGGAAGAGCAGTTAAAGGAGCGGTATGATCTCGCCAATCTGCCCCATGTCATTACACTTTGGAAAGACAATTGGTCCCCTGCGCTCGTAGGATTGGTCGCAGGCAAGCTACTCGAACGATTCGCAAGGCCCATCACGGTTGTCGGACAGCATGAAGGGACATGGATCGGTTCTGGACGCTCCATTCCTGCGTATGACATTACGCAGGGTGTGCGATTAGCGGGAGAAGGAATTCTCACGCGCTCGGGCGGACATGTGCAGGCCTGTGGGTTTGCTCTCAAGGACGAATCGCGTCTCGCAGAATTTTCCGAAGCTTTGGCAAAACATGCCAAAGAGCAATTGGAACCGCATCAATTAGTCCCAACAATTCACATCGATGCTGAAATGTCGCTCGATATGGTGGAGATGCCTTTTGCCGAGGATATTGCACGTCTTGAACCCTTCGGCGAAGGTAACCGTCGCCCCATCTTCTTGTCGCAAAATGTCCGAATCGCCGCCCTCGATCTCATTGGCGCGAACAAAAATCATCTTCGCCTCACGCTCATCACGCCACGCGGCCGTCGCGTCAAAGCCTTAGGCTTCAAACTCGGTGAACGTGTCATGGAAGTATCCGTTGGCGCTGCCATTGATCTCGTCTATACTGTAGCTATCAATGAGTGGAATGGAAGGAAAGACGCAGAATGTCGTTTACTCGATTTTAAAAAGATAGCCTAGCCCATGTATCTCTTAGCGCGTACAGATGGTGGTTCTCGTGGAAATCCTGGTCCCTCTGGGATCGGGGTGGTGATTGAAGATGCGAAGACCGGGGAGGTCCTTGAGGAGCATGCCAAATTTTTAGGCAGAACCACGAATAACCAAGCCGAATACCAAGCCGTTATCCTCGCGCTCTCACGCGCCGTCGCCCTTGGTGCCAAGGAAATGGAAATTGTTGCTGATAGCGAGTTGCTGATTAAGCAAGCGAAAGGGGAGTATCGGGTCAAAAATCCAGACTTGCAACTGCGCTTTCGTGAAATGAAAGGCCTAGAAGCGCAGCTCGGCCGCGTTCACTATCGTCACGTACGACGTGAGTTAAATAAAGCCGCGGATGCCTTGGCAAATAAGGCGATGGATGCGGGGAAATAGTTGGTTAATAAGCAAATAACGGCTAAATTACCGAAGGTGCGGAGCGGGTTACAATGTGATATCCTATCCCCATCTCTATGGGTCTTCTCTCCCTCTTCTCTCAGGAAAAACATGCTAGCTATCTTGGCATTGATGTTGGTTTTGGTGGTGTTAAACTCGTTGAGCTTCGCAACGAAAAAGGCCGTGCTCGTTTGAATACATATGCCTACGCCAATGTTCCTTCCGATAGCATGGAACAATCGTTGTTAAATGATCCCGCTAACGCCTCTCAAATTATTAAAGACATGTTGGCAAAAGCACGTACCACCACCAAGCGGGTGGTGACAGCCTTGCCCATCTCTGCGATTTTTTCATCCGTCTTAAACGTTCCCACCATCGATGAAAAAGAGATGAAAGATCTCGCCGCAGCCCAAGCCAAAAAACTTATTCCCATGCCGCTAGAAGAGGTCTCGCTGGATGTAAAAGTCATCGAAAAGAGTGAAAAGAAAGAGGGGATGAAGCCCTCTACCCGCATCTTAGTGACCGCCGCGCCCAAAACGCTGGTGAATAAGTACATGGAGATCTTTAAACAATCAGGCCTCGAACTCGTCTCTCTAGAAACAGAGGCGTTTGCCGAGATCCGCTCGCTGATCGGGAAAGATCGCTCTACTATCATGATCGTCGATATGGGAATGTTGCGCACCAACGTGATGATTGTTGAGCAGGGTGTTCCGTTTGTGACCCGTTCCATCGCGACCGGCGGGAATGCGATTACGCAGACCATCGCAAAAACCCTCGGATTACCCATGGAGCAGGCAGAATCAATGAAGCGCGATATAAAGTCTATGCAATCCTTCGCGCCCGCCGGAGATATATCACCTATCCTTTCCGTGCTTATCAAGCCAATTTTAGAAGAAATAAAATATTCGTTTAGTCTTTATCAGTCACAACACGAATCCATGGGCGGCCCTCCAAAACGGATTGATAAAATTATCTTGACAGGTGGTTCAGCTCTCTTGCCACGTTTGCCAGAATTCTTAACACAGCAGATGAGTGTAAGTACCTATCTCGGCAACCCTTGGGCACGTGTCGTGTACCCGCTCGATCTACGCCCAACCCTCGAGGAGATGGGTCCCCGCTACGCGGTTGCCATCGGCTGTGCCATGCGGGATATTGAATAAAGACCCATGTCCGCCACGTTTTTTCGCGACCCTTCCGTCGTCTCTGATCTCCTGGCTGTATGCCAAGGGGAAGGTTGGCTCACGTCAAAAACCGTGCAAAAAACGCGTGTATTACTCGAACACGGCCTCCATCCAGAGCAGGCGCTTATCGGAACGGGTCTCATAACACCAGACCAATACGGTGAAGCCCTCACGCACGTGTTCGATATCCCGTACACGAGACGAGTGACGCTCCCACGATCTACGCGTCGCGCCCCACGCCTAGATATCAACTGGCTTTCTCAACAGCGAGCCATCATAATCGATGAAGATAGATCAGCTCTTTTAGTCGCCTTTGCGGATCCTTCCGATACTAGGGCGGTTAAAGCCGTCGCAAACGCCGTACAGGCCCATGGTCTCGAACTTGTCCCTGTGGTCACGTTGTGGTCTGATATTCGCCCTGCCTATACGCCTCCGCTAGCCGCTGTTAGTAGCGTTCGCCGTCAATTGCGGCATCACCTAGACGAAGCCTCCACATCTCATTTGGAGATAGGTAGTGATACACGTGGATGGCACCTCTTTCATCAAGGCGTGCAGTCACTAGACGCAGGCCTCATAACCCACCCCCCTGCGAGCGCTTCTGCACTCACGTTGCATCTCTTACGCCACCAAGGACAGTCTTTCGCCGACTGGAACATCTCTCATGAGCCTACGAGCCACGGAGCCGTTCTCGCCTTAAGGCGTCCAGGAGACCATGTCAAAGAGAGGCACCCCCTTAATTGGTCACAAGCGTTTGAGGGTTTTATCCGGCACCCCGAAGGCGTGTTGATAGTTGTGTCGTCCGAACAAGATTTCTTACAAGCGCGAGCCGAGCAACAAGGATGGTTGCGTGAAAAGAAAGAAGCACATTGGCGCACGCAACCAGATCTTCCCGCGATCTATCCGGTCGATGAAGAACAGGGTCAAGAAGAAGCAGTACACGCCGCCTTAAGCGGACGTCCCGTGGTTGCGTATCAAAAAAACCCTGATATGCATTGGGCAAAGCAGCTCCAATACGCCCATATCCCTGTTTCAATCCTAGAACGTCACCGCGTGCCCAATGGCATGGCGTGGACAAGTCGTTCCCTATGATCGTTATTTACGCCGAAGAAGATCAATTTTTCGCGCAAGGTGTCAAGCGTGCCTTTAGTGCACAGGGTATTGATCTTGTTCATACCACAAACGCAGAAGACGTAGCGGATTTAATGATGGAGCATGGGCCTGTGGCGGTAGTATTTGACCTACGTCTTTCCAAGCTCAATGGATTTGAGCTGTTACAAGCGCTCAAAGATGACCCGCGCACCAAAGACATCCCGCTCATGGTCTGGTCACAGCTCGCCTCTCAAGAAGATATCCAGCGCTGTTTTTCGTTGGGAGCCTGCGAATACTTTCTCAAAGGCCAACACCATCCGTATGAAGTGGCGCGCCACGTCGCCAAGCGATTTGAAGAAGGGGAAAAGGAAAATGGATTCACGCTCCCAGAGTGGCTCGCTGTCTGCATGTTATTTTTATTGGCGGCAGCGTTCACCTTTTTGCAAATACGGCGCGTCTTAGATGTGCGTCGTGATGATGGCCAGCTTGCCGTCATGCGCGCATCTGTATCGGCGATGGTTGCCGCCCAGCAAGAGCGCGCAGTCTTAGTTGGATGCACGGAGGCCGTGGATCATCCGGTTCAGCTATGGGCATGTCGCCTCTGTAAGGAAGAGAGTTGCCAGACCCCCTTGCCTACCCCTTGGCACTGGACAGGAGCTATACCAGATTATGAACGGTATACCCTTGTTTTAGATCCGGAACATACATGTACGACCGCAAGTAGGTTTCCCTGTCATGTCGCAATTGAGCCAGATGGTACAGAGCCTATCTCAACAAATGCCTTTAAACTTCGGTTTTTCTTAGCTCGCGATCGGGATGGTCTCGAAGGAGGACGCACTCACACGATAAACCAGGCGGGAGTGATGGAATAAGACAAAGCTGCTATACTTCTTTCTATATGATGAGACGTTTGAAGCCCGGGTTTACGATATTGGAGATATTAATCGTCTTGGCTGTTTTTGGCCTATTGGCAACATTAGCTGTTCTATCGCTGAACAGCGCCCGCGCCCGCGTACGTGATGCCCAACGATTATCAGATATTAGCACTATTTCTGCGGGGTTAAGTCGTTATTGGTTAGAAAAAGCGACCTACCCTTCAAGCGCCGGAATCGAATTAGGTAAGCCAGGGTCAAATGCAGAGGTCTTATCCGCGGGAGGATTCGAAGCACGAAAAAATGCACAGCAGCCTATTTATCTAGACCGCTTATCTACCGGACCAAAGGTCAATGAATTTTATTATTACAAGGGCGGAGCCAACGGCTACTCGATTCGTTTCGTCACAGAAAGTGATACGGATCTCGGCAAAGCAAATGTATTTTACGCGCACGCCAACGGGGTTATCGATGGAAAAGATGAAGAAAAATAGTCTGTGGATCGTGTGATGCTCGTCGCGTATCTGTTAGTGGGATTATTCGGAGCCATCATCGGTTCATTTTTGAACGTTCTCATTATCCGTTTATATAAAGGGATCACCATCATGGGGCGATCTGAATGTCCGCATTGTCGTACGACCCTGCGTCCACAGCATCTCGTGCCTGTCCTGTCGTGGATTTGGTTACGAGGTCGTTGTGCCACGTGTCAGTATCCAATTCATATTCAATATCCCTTAGTAGAACTAGCGGCAACCGCTATGTTCCTGCTCGTCTATCTCCGATATCCGCTTCTCGCAAACCCCTCCCTCTGGCCGCTTTTTGTCATTGAGAGCTTGTTTCTTCTTCTGCTTCTCGCTCTCGTCGCGTTTGATCTCCGTTGGAAGGTTTTGCCGATTGAGCCGATGGTTATCGCTGTCATTATCGCCGCGGCTTGGAATATTCTGTCAGGAACCTTACCCTGGATGTCGGTTTTGATAGGGATGCTGGTCGGAGGAGGGTTCTTAGGTGCGCAGGTATGGCTGAGTCGTGGTCGCGCCATGGGTGAGGGGGATCCTTGGCTGGGCTTGTTGATGGGAGCGTTTTTAGGCTGGCCTCAAGTCGGTGTCGCATTGTACTTTACGTATGTCGTCGGAGGAGGGATTATTTTGGTCTTGTATCTATTAGGCATGATTCGCAAGGGTTCACGCATTCCCTTTGCGCCTTTTCTTGCGCTAGGGACGGTAGGGGCTATTGTATATGGTCAAGCCATAGAGATGTGGGTTAGACGATTGTTTTAGGCTGTGAAAAGATATCTCATATGACAAAAGTTGAAGCCAAGGAGCGTATTGCAAAATTACGCCTAGAAATCGACCGATATCGCTACGAGGAGCATGTTCTCGACGCGCTTTCTATTTCTCCCGCGGCTCTTGATGCGCTCAAGCACGAATTGTATACGCTAGAGCAAGCCTATCCCGACCTCATCACTCCCGACTCTCCTACGCAACGCGTGGCGGGGAAAGTTGCCAGTGGCTTTCAAAAAGTTCCGCATACGGTTCCCATGTTGTCCTTGGAGGATGCCTTTTCACGCCAGGAAATGGAGGAATGGCTGACTCGTTTGCGCAAACTTGAGCCGCTCGGCCAGTTTGAATTTTTTACGGAGATAAAGATGGATGGGCTGGCTGTCTCACTCGTTTATGAAAACGGAGTCTTCATCCAGGGCTCTACGCGCGGAGATGGACGCATCGGCGAAGATGTCACCGAAAACCTAAAGACGATTAACGCGATTCCGTTGCGCTTGCGCCAACCCTCAGAAAAAGAACTAAAAGATTTTCTTACGCAAGAGATAACCATCCGTGACCAGGCGCGTGTGCGTAAAATTGCAGAGCATGCATCAGGACGGTTAGAGGTTCGTGGAGAGGTGTATATGACCGAGCGCCAGTTCAAGGCTATGAATGCCGAACTCACTGCTTCCGGGCAACCAACCTTTGCTAATCCACGCAACGCCTCCGCTGGTTCCATCCGTCAACTTGATTCAAGTATTGCCGCTGCCCGTAAGCTCTCCTTTTTTGCGTACGATATTATCGATGACATCGGTCTCGCGACGCATGCGCAAGCACATCGGATGCTTGAGCTCATCGGCTTTGCCCAAAATCCCCGTAACCATCTGTGCAAGACACTCGATGAGGTCGAAAAATTCCATGCCGAGATTATTAAGCAGCGCGATCGCTTAGGCTATTGGACGGATGGGATCGTCGTTAACATCAATGACGATGCCTTGTTTGAGCGTTTGGGTGTAGTCGGTAAAACGCCTCGAGGCGCCATTGCGTGGAAGTTTCCCGCTGAACAGGGAACGACAATCGTACGAGATATCCAAGTATCTGTTGGCCGCACGGGAGCGTTAACACCCGTTGCCATTATGGATCCCGTTGCTCTCGCCGGCACCACCGTGACGCGCGCTTCTCTCCATAATCAGGATGAGATAGAGCGTCTCGACGTGAGGATCGGGGATACGGTCATTGTCGAAAAAGCCGGCGATATTATCCCAAAAATCATCCAAGTTTTGCCCAAGCTGCGTAGCGGCAAAGAAAAAGCCTTTAAGATGCCACATCACTGTCCTATCTGTGGCTCGGCGGTGGAACGGAAAGAAGACGAGGTCGCGATCGTCTGCGTCAATCGCCAGTGTTTTGCGCAAGAGCTCGCCCGTCTGCTCCATTTCGTTGCGCGTGATGCCTTTGACATGCGCGGTCTTGGTGACAAAATCATGGAACAACTCATTCAGGAAGGTCTCGTTCACGAACCGGCCGATCTGTTCAAATTAACAGCCGGGGATCTCGAAGCGTTAGAACGGTTTGCGGAAGTCTCTGCGAATAAACTCGTGCAACAAATTCAATCACATCGCCATATCAGCTTAGAACGGTTCATCCTCGCCCTCGGCATTCGTCATATTGGGTCGCAAACCGCGATCGATCTCGCTCAAGCGTTTGGCTCAATCGAAGCGTTGCGTACCGCTACAGAAGAACGATTATTCTCTGTCGATGGGATCGGAGAGGTCGTGGCTCGTTCCGTCCGCGATTTCTTTACAGACAAAATCGAGCAAGAGCGCTTAACGCACCTTCTCGCGGAAGTACAGGTCGAAAGCGCCGCCCCTAAAGCCGCAGGCCCACTCACGGGAACAAGTTGGGTATTCACGGGGACATTGGTCTCCATGTCCCGCGACCAAGCAAAAGAAAAGGTGCGCGCGCTCGGAGCAACAGTATCTGAATCCGTATCGAAAAAAACGAGCTTCGTCGTCGTAGGCGAGGAGGCGGGTTCAAAAGCGGATAAAGCGCAGAAGCTAGGGGTGACGATTTTGAGTGAAGAGGAGTTTTTGAAAGAGGTAGGTATTGCCTAAATAAATACGCACTCCGCGAGGGGAGTGGTAAGAATGAGAGCGGATTGGCTTCCGTCAGTTGCTGACGACGATGGGGCAGGCACCCCACGTACAGGGATCGAGGTTGACGGTCATCTCACGTCCGTCGATCCGAACCACTGTCGTGACATGTACCGGTACCCCTTCATAACCTTCGTTATACCTCGAGCGCTCCAGGCGGGATACTGCGAGCAGGCCGACACTCTCCCCGTTCTGCACAGGCAGGTGACAGTCGATGCGATCACGTGCGCGAGCATACACTGTACCGAAGCTCAGGAGATCACCGCGGTGACTCTGCGTCGACGGCTCGCGGTAGGCTGTAATCCAGTAGTAGCCTTCCATGGGGGCTTCCAGCGAGACATGAAGGTCGATCTCGCCAGTCGCGATCGTCTCTGTACTGCAGTGCTGGTGGCTGCGGTCGATCTCTGCGAGCGTCCGCCGGATCTGCTGAGCGGTGCTGTTGTTCGTCGGCTGCCGACCGGCGCAGCCGATCGCGAGGAAGTAGAGGGCGATGAGAGCGAGACCAATGCGCGTGGCCATGGGAGCCTCCAGGGTCGCGGAGGGGTGAAGTTGCCTCCAGCGATCAAAGAAATAGTTGCATGAAATAAAGACAATCGTCAATAAAACACCCCCCTTGCTTTGGAAGGTGTTTTATTGAGGTGGGTTATGTTTGATCGTCAGGAATGGGTGGAGGAAGGTCAGATAATTCACCCCTCTGTATTCTATCCAACCATCCATTGAATGCCTCCGGATCAGAATCTGTATGGGGGGATTCACTTGCAAGTCCAAGCAGAGGAGCCTTTGGTGCTCTTAGGTTATCCCTCATGTCATTCAGCTCTTTCATAGCTTCTGGAAAACCAGAGCCGTGCGAAAGCTGGGCTAATAAATTATCCCGCTCATTTTTTGCAAGCTGATCCCCAATCTTTCCTTCATCACCCGCAGCCGCATTCTCTTTTAAGTAACCTTCATGGTTAGGTGCCGGCCTATTTCTTATAGGAACTGTTGCAGGGCCCATTGGTGGGGGGACTTCGGATCTCATATAACCCAATAATAGCATGTTTTGCTCGGTTCGTCACTTTGACCGCCAGCCTTTCCCCAGGTACCCTACGCCCATATGGATATAACGCTTCCAGATATAGAGCGCTTAGCATTATTGACGCGTCTAGGACGTAATACAGAAGAAGATAAACGCTATCTTAGCGAATTGGGCAATGTATTGAAGTATGTAGCCCGTTTATCAAATATAGATACGCAAGGAGTACCCGAAACCGAGCCAATGTTCCAGGGGTTTATCGGTCGTAAAGACGAGCTGATCCAACAAGATCCAAACATACGTGAGCAAATCATAAAAAACTTTCCAGACAGTCTCGCGGGAGCTTTGCGGGTTCCGGCCGTTTTCGAAAAACCGAAAAAATAACCTCCTATGAATCCCTTAAGCAAAACCATTGTCTCGGCGCACGAAGCGCTTGCAAAAAAAGCCTTCTCCTCAGAGGAGCTCACTGCCGCCTATCTGCAACAGGCGCGTGGCTTAAACGTGGCCTTGAATGCCTACCTCACGCTCGATGAGGAAGGGGCATTAGCCTCCGCACGTGCTTCCGATGCGCGTCGTGCTGCTGGAAAGGATCTCGGTCCTCTCGATGGCGTCCCGCTTGCGATTAAAGATAATATTTTAATACAGGGCGTACGCGCCACGGGAGGATCCAAAATCCTTGATACGTATATCGCGCCGTACGACGCAACCGTCATCCGTCAATTAAAAGAAGCAGGCGCCGTCTTTCTCGGAAAGACGAACTTGGATGAATTCGCGATGGGTTCTTCTACGGA
>CAZIQG010000017.1:0-4318 GCA_964541725.1 uncultured Gammaproteobacteria bacterium | reverse complement strand
TCTCTCCCTTGTGGCATGCATGAAGGCCTCCCAGTCGGGATCCAATTCATCGGCAACCATTTCGCGGACGCCAACCTCTTATCCATTGCCTACGCCTTCGAACAAGCTAATACGTAACGAGCCAGACCATCTTGATTACCTGGTAACCAGAATAATGGGTGAGAGATTCGATTCTGATGCTACATGTTGCGTGTTACATGTTTCATTTTCTCCTACTCTATGTTCCAAATCATTCTCGAACCTTCTGCTCCCGTCATAGAAGAACTGCCCGCCTCTCCGGCGGATAAAGAAGCAGGCGCCATTTTTGGGTTATTCATTACGGGCGTGGTGGTCGTGACGCTATTTGGGATCGGGATCTATCGTCTGATGCGCCTGCTGCGTCGTCCCGAACTGCATGGCACGTCACGCGAACAAATTCTCAAACGTTGGGAGCAGGTCGAGCATACGGCGACGCAAGGTGTCATGGGATCCAAACTAGCAATTATTGAGGCAGATAAACTACTAGACCAGGTGTTACGTTCCATGGCGATGCCAGGCACGACTCTGGGCGAACGCCTCAAATCAACGGCCTACCAATATCCCAACATCAGCAAAGTTTGGAGCGCTCATCGTCTGCGTAATCAACTCGTCCACGACACCTCTTTTGAAATGGCTTCGCGCCAAGCGCGCCAAGCCTTGGATGATTATAAAGCAGCCTTGAAAGTACTGAATGTGATGTAGCATGCTCCCCTTTATTTCCTCGCATACCTATACAATTGCTGGCCTCACCTTTCAAACCTGGGGGACGTTTATCGCACTCGCCTTTGCGATGGCGACATGGATCGCCTACAAGCGTGCCCAACAAAAAAAGCTTGATCCGAATCACGTCTTAGAACTCGCCTTCTGGATTTTTCTTGCAAGTTTCATCGGTTCGCGTCTCTTTCATGTCCTCGTCTACGAACCGCAGTACTATCTCGCCCATCCTTGGGAAGCGATTGATTTACGCAAGCCTGGATTCGCAATATTTGGGGGATTCATCGGTGCAGCCATCGCATTTTTTACCTACACACGTCGACATGTATTAAATTGGATTGAGTATGCAGATGTGCTTATTTGGGGACTCCCGTGGGGATGTGGAATAGGTCGCATTGGATGTTTTCTCATCCATGACCATCCCGGCACGCTCACGCACTCTATCCTCGGCGTACAATATCCAGACGGTTCTGTCCGTCATGATCTAGGGTTATATCTTTCACTGGTTGGATTCGCGACCGGAGGCGTATTCTTGTACCTCAATCGCAAGCAGCGCGCCCCAGGCTTTTGGTTCGGAACCTACATGATCATCGAGGGCCTCATCCGCTTCTTCTTGGATTTTTTAAGGATCGTCGATACACGCTATATCGGCCTAACGCCCACCCAGTATCTTTCTATCCCTCTCATTCTCGCTGGGGGATGGTTATTACGCAGGTCTCATAAGTGATCTTCTCTTTATCTCCCACGTGCTATACTCTCTCGCAATCTATGTTTGAAGTCCTAATTATCGGAGGTGGACCGGCCGCCCTAACCGCGGCAGTCTATATTGCGCGTCAAAAACTTTCGTTTGTGATGATCGCACCCCAAATCGGGGGGCAGGTAAGCTGGTCTTCGGATGTCGAGAATTATCTTGGCTTCCATTTATTAGATGGGGTCGAATTAGTGAAGCGCTTCCGCGCGCATCTCGAGGACTACAAGAGCAATTTTACCCTCAAAGAAGGGGAGAGTGTGACTAAGCTCGAAAAAACAGGGGTAGGATTTCGAGCAGAAACGGCGAAGGGAGAAGGCTATGAAGCCAGAACCGTCTTGATTGCGACGGGTTCTGAACACCGCGCTCTCAATGTCCCGGGGGAGAAAAAGCTCTATGGCCGGGGAGTTACATATTGTGCCACGTGTGATGCACCTCTCTTTCGCGATAAGGCTGTGTTTGTGATCGGAGGCGGGAATTCCGCCATGGATGCGGCGCTCCTGTTAGAAAAATATGCTGAACGCGTTACCATCATTACCATCAATAAAGAATTAAAAGGAGACGAAATCATGCAGAAGAAAATTAATGCGTCTTCTAAGATTAAGGTCAAAGCCCAAACGAAAGTACAAGAGGTGCTAGGGGAGACCAAGGTGACAGGTATCAAGTTAGTTGGTCCTGACGGGTCAGAGCGCGTTGAGGTCGCGGATGGAGTCCTGATTGAGATCGGACTGGTGCCCGCTTCTCAGCTAGTGGATTTCGTGGCAAAAGATAAACGAGGGCAAATCGTCGTTAGTAAGACAAATGCCACCAATGTCGAGGGGATCTGGGCAGCGGGCGATGTAACCGACGTCACCCAAAAACAGATTGCTGTCGCCGTAGGAGAAGGGGCAAAAGCCGCGTTATCTATTATCCAGTATCTTCAAACAACTGCCTAATATGTCTGATTCCAAGAATACTTCCTTGATCGTCGGGATTGTTGCTGTAACGATTCTTTTATTTGGGGGTCTCACCTGGCTCCTTGTAAAAGCTCCCTCCAGTCCTTCTGCAAATAACGTAGGTCAGCCAGAAGATGTCAGGTTTAGCGATGAGAATAATCCTTTTGTGGGACCTGCCGATGCGAAGGTCGTTGTTCGTTTCTTTAGTGATTTTCAGTGTCCCGCGTGTCGCTATGCAGAGCCAGCCATTAAAGCGGCGATGGAGCAATACAAAGATCGGGTTAAATTTATCTGGAAAGACTTCCCTCTCGAAACAATTCATCCAAATGCTCGCCTTGCAGCGGAAGCGGGGAGATGCGCTGCCGTTGAAGGAAAGTTTTGGGAATATCATGACCAGGTCTTTAACAAGCAGTCGGAATGGGAAGCGTTACCAAATGCTTTTAATAAGTTCGTTGAATATGGGTCACAAGTAGGAATCACGGGCCCCTCTTTCTCCAACTGCGTGCAATCACGAGCGCAAACGGCTCTCGTACGACGCGATATCAATGAAGGATTCGCCAATGATGTCAACCGCACGCCCACCGTCTTCATTAATAATCGTCGCTATTTTGCCATGACAAGTGCGGAATGGAAAAAGAATCTTGACGCTGCCCTTGCCGAAGTTGCTTCGATGCCGCAATAGGTATCTGAACTCTTGACGGGCGTCTTGAATTACCCATTCTAGCTACGTACAATACGTTCACCATTAATTCGCTCTTCAACACTTTTTCGTACTATGGAGAATCAGTCCTTTTGGGCAGGAAGCCCTAAGTCGATGTTTTACATGGGGTTATTCCTTGGAATCGCGGTGACCACTACTCTTGCGCTCGCCAGCATGCTTGGTATGGCTTGGAGCGGCAAGTCCATGATGGGCGGTGTACAAGGTAACCAGGTAGCGCAGTTACCAAACGCTCCTGCACCGGCTCCCGATCCAAACATTCCTCAGCCCACCGTTCCTTCCAAGCCCGTGAAAGAAGTTGGCGCCGAAGACCACATCCGTGGCAACAAAAACGCCAAAGTCACGTTAATCGTATATTCTGACTACGAATGTCCGTTCTGTAAGCGCCACGAGCCAAGCATCGCACAAGCTCTCAAGGATTTCCCAAACGATGTCCGCATTGTCCATCGCCACTATCCACTGACCTCCATCCATCCAAACGCGCAAAAAGCAGCCGAAGCAGCTGAATGCGCTAACAAGCTCGGAGGAAATGACACATTTTGGAAAATGCATGACAAGATCTTCGCCGCGGGTTCCCTCAGCAACGATGGATTCGTGACCATGGCAAAAGAACTTGGCGTAAATGAAGCCAACTTCAAAAAATGTCTTGATTCCGGTGAGATGGCGGCTCGCGTTGATGCCGACGTCGCATCCGGTAACGACTCCGGTGTCGAAGGCACACCAGCCACCTTCATCAACGGCCAATTGGTCAGCGGAGCTGTCCCATACGCCAGCATGAAGAGCCAGATCCAGGCCGCAGGTGCCGCGAACTAACAACGATCAAGTATAAGAAAGAGCGAGGCTCACGCCTCGTTCTTTTGATTTTGCCTTCCCTTCCCCCTCCTCTCCCCATCTAGGGCTCGCATGTGTGGGCCTTTTTCATTCCTACAGCTGTCTGAGCAAGGAGACATCCCCCGTTAAGGTCGAGTTGCGGCTGCAGGGGGTGGCTCCGGTCCGCCATAAACAACTTTGGCGGAATGCGAGTTCCGCAGCCGCTACGCCGTCACCATCTTCCGTCCCGCCATCCAGCGTTCATATCCCAACTTCACCGCCTCTGTCGTGACAAAATACGCGGCTACTACCCACAGGATGATGAGTAAATGATGTTGTGAAGGGGCTTGGAATTCAAAGATCCGTTTTCAAATC
>CAZIQG010000016.1:0-18918 GCA_964541725.1 uncultured Gammaproteobacteria bacterium | reverse complement strand
CGAGGAAACGGGATCGTTTCACGCACATGATGGATTCCGCACACCCAGGTCACAATCCGTTCAAGCCCAAACCCAAAACCCGCATGTGGAACCGAGCCGTATTTACGCAAATCCAGATACCATTGAAACGCTTCCTCCGGTAGGCTGTGTTCACGGATGCGTTTCAACAACTCATCATGGTTATCTTCACGTTGCGATCCCCCGCTAATCTCTCCGTATCCTTCTGGCGCTAATAAATCAGAGCATAGTACACGTGTCGGATCTTCTGGATCACGCTTCATGTAGAACGCTTTAACGACGGCTGGATAGCGTTCTACAAAAATTGGGCGATCGTATTGTTTGGTCAACATTGTCTCATCATCCGCTCCGAGATCATCCATCTCTCCAATATCAGATCCAAGTTCTCGCAACTGTTTAACCGCATCGGCATGACGTAAACGAGGAAACGGTCCTTTTACTTGCTTAAGTGGTTCCTGGTCGCGCTCTAGGATCTTAAGCTCCGTCTGACAGTTCGCCAAAACACGTTCAACAATAAAACAAATCAACCGCTCCTGGATCGCCATGTTATCTTCGTGTGTGGCGTACGCCGTCTCCGCATCCATCATCCAAAACTCTGTGAGGTGACGCCGTGTCTTCGATTTCTCGGCACGAAACACCGGACCAAAGTCAAAGACTTTTCCAAAGGAAGCGATGGCCGCCTCTAAATACAATTGGCCTGATTGAGAGAGGTACGCTTTGCGATCTTCAAAATAATCGATTTCAAATAACTCTGTCGTCCCTTCACACGCATTCGGTGTCAAAATGGGAGAATCAAACTTCATGTAGCCATTGTCCCGCATCCAATCATAGGTGGCATACATGACTTCATTGCGCACGCGTTGGATGGCCCACTGCGTTGGCGTGCGCAACCACAAATGACGTTGATCCAACAAAAAATCGGGTCCATGTTCTTTCTTCCCGATGGGGTACTCTTCCGCCTGTTGCACAAGCTCAACCTTCGTGGCTTGCAACTCATACACCCCTTCCTGCTTCGGATGCTTGGTCACTGTTCCCTCAACGATACAAGCCGATTCAATCGTCGCTTGTGTGGCTGCATTCCACGTTACTTCGTCTACACCCGCTTTCGCCACCACTGCCTGGGTAAAGCCAGACCCGTCACGCACCTGCAGAAACACGATCGATCCACTCGACCGGACATTGTATGCCCAGCCCTTGATCGTGACCGTTTGTCCCACTAAGGAAGAAAACTCTTTAATAGAAGCCATATAGTAAACAAAAATAGAGGGTTTCTAGCAAACCGTCAAACAGCGATCAGGATTCTAAAATTAACACGACCCGGTCTCTCCATGAGCCGGGTCGTCAGTCAGATCTTTTCACACGGAGGATCCATGGCTACCTCCCTTCTTTGAGGAAATGATCCCTCTGCCCGTAGGTGGTGGTCAGCGGCCCATCGAAGCGGAGAGCCGTTTCATGGCTCAGACTCCTTCCTGCCACTCCTGTGGCAGGACTAGTCATATCATCTCAGCTTCACCTGAGTCAACCCATAAAAAACGGCCAAAAAACCAAAAGCAGACAGGGGATGAAAAAAGCCACTCAAGGAAGTCGGCAGAACACCGTAATAGCGCATAAATTCTATGGACGCCCTCGCTCCGAACGTGGCCGGTGGAAGAAGATTAAGGATCGAGACGGGAGCTGTGGGTTGCCTCGTGAGTGGTTGTGGTGGTACGACATCACACCGTTTACCCTCCTTTCGCTGCCTCTCATATCGAGGCATCCTTCCAGAGTGAAGCTTATGACTCGTGAGACGTGTCATTCGTCGTCTTTCCTTTCCTAACGAGCAGCCTGCCAGGTGAAAGCGCACCCTGTCAATCTACAAAATTAGCACGACCCGGTCTCTCCTGGAGCCGGGTCGTAGTCAGAAACTTCTTCGTCTTTTGTGGGTCTAAACCCCACCTCATTTCTCCCTCCCTTCGCGGAAGGGAACGGGGTGCATTGGCACCCGCTAGATCCTCGGGTGCTTGGCCTAGTACGCGCGCAAATCGAACTGCATACGTTCTCTCCTTTCGCAAAAAACAGTATGAAGAAACGAATCTAGACCGTCAAGCTAACCGAATCACTCTCTTATCAAACAGAAGCTAATAACATCGCAACACTCGTAAACCCATGCGGAGCCGCTCGAACAGGCGTTTGACGTAGAGAAGCCATCACCATCGCTTGCACAGTTTCTAAAAGCTCTTGTGGAGCCGTAACTTTAAGACAGTCTTGTAACGGTTGGGAACTTACAAAAGAAAATAAGGGGATCGCGCGCGCTGGCAAACGCTCCGCTTCTTCTGCTCGAAATTGCCCATAGCGACAATCGGCACACGTCACGATTCCGAGCTTAGAGAGTAAAAACGCATCCTCCTTCAACGGCTTGCGACACGCGTTACAATGCCGTACATCTGGCACATACCCCAACATGCGCAGGACTTTAAGGGCAAACGCGGCAAACAAAAATTGCCCACGAATAGGCGTCACTTCATTCTCAGTATCAAAAAACACATCTAATGCTTCTTGCAATAACTCGTAGATATAAGGGTCTGGCGAACCCGGTTGTGTCAGCTTATCAACAAAATCTGCAGCTGCCCCCGCCAAGACCGTGGCCGAGAGAGAATTCTTCACATGATGACGAACGGTAACCAATCGAGCCACCGCCATCTTATCGAACGCCGCACCTTTTGCGACCATCACTTCCACTTCTGACAATGCCTGCAGGTGACCTAAATGCTTTGCCTTGAGCACACGAGACCCTCGTGCGACGGACGTAAACTTCCCCAGCGATCTGCCATAACACACCAACCACACGTCCTGCTCCCGAAACGGCTCAGCACGTAACACAATGGCACGATCACGGATATAGGACATGAGGGACCGAAGGAGGGGAACTTCAGACTCGATCCAAATACCCCTGCAAAATATTCGCCGCCGCCAAATCATCGCGCTTGCCACGCAATCCAGCTTCAATCCCCTGCTTAGCGGCGAGCGAAGAAGACCACGTTTCATTTTCTTCCACCACATCGATGTTTTTCGCACGCAGTGCCGCAACAAACTCGCGGATCCTTAACGTCTGCGCGGTATCACGCTCTTGATCCGCCAACGGATGAGGAAGACCAACAACGACTTGGTCAACTCCTTCATGACGGATAAGCTCCAACAATTCTTTAATCAAGATTTCATCATCCTCACGACGAAGAACAGACCAGGGGCCTGCCAATCGTGTCTCTGTATCCCCCATCGCGAGCCCTACTCGTGCACTTCCGTAATCAACCCCGAGCACGCGCATAGGATTATTTTGTGGTTTTTAAGGCCACCGTCTTTGTCTTCTTCATCGCCTCTAAAAACCGCGCGCGCAAACGCGTGACACTTTTATTATACGATTTATTCGCGGCCTGTGTCCCAAACGCTCCAAAACCACAATACGGTTCTTCCATGGCACCCCAAGCAATATCCAATCCTTCTAAGTAGGTCTTAAAGGCTTCCTCACCAGGAGACAGCACGTTTGTTCCAGACACACTCTCAAAAGTGAATCCATATAGCTGCCCATCTTCCAAGGCCTTTGCCAAATTCTTCCCATGGGCAGTACGCATCGCCGGCGTATTACAACGAGAAGCGGTGTCGTCGATCTCAATCTTCTCATCTTTATATTTGCGATTCGGATTGTATAGGTCGTAGGCAATCGTCTTTTTTGCTGGGGCTTTCTTTGCCGTTGCTGCTTCTCCCGTTCGTGGAGCCATGATACCCGTACAGACAAACGCAATGGCCAGAAAAACGCTTAAATAAGAGGTATATTTACGCATAGGGGATGTAGGAACCAGTATATACCAAATCCTGGATTTTGTAACGGTCAACCCTCGCTCTATACTCTTGACATGTCGACCCCCTCATTTCGCCATGAAAAAACGTTGCTCAACAAAGGGTACCGCTTGATTGCCGGTGTAGATGAGGTCGGGTGTGGAGCATGGGCCGGTTCCGTCTATGCCGCCGCCGTCATCCTTGCCCCCGGCAAGCAATTGCGCGGCGTAAACGATTCCAAACAACTCTCTGCCTCACAACGAGAAAAACTGACAAATCTCATTAAAGAAAAAAGCCTAGCCTGGGCAATCGGGCTCGCCACCGTCGAAGAAATAAATACGCTCAATATCCGCCACGCCTCGACTCTCGCCACCCAACGCGCCCTACAATCCCTCACCCTTCAACCAGACTGGATCTTAAGTGACGCCTTCCCAATCCCTGGCCCCATCCCCTGCACTCCCATCGTCCGAGGAGATGCCATCAGCAAATCTATCGCCGCGGCTTCCATCATCGCAAAAGTTGCGCGTGATGAATACATGAAAGTACTAGACGAGCAGTATCCGGGGTATCAGTTCTCCAAACATAAGGGCTATGGGACAAAAGCGCATCAAAAAGCTCTAGCGCTTCTTGGACCCTGTGCAATACATAGAGCGGCATACGCACCCATCAAAGCCTTCCTAAACAAACAAAAACGTGATGATTAAGGAACAAGCATGAAGAGAAAGCAGTAAATAAAACTTCTCGTGCGTCGCAAAACATCGAAGATCCCTTCGAACGATTAGGTTGAGGTCGTGAGGACGATCATGGGAGCGGGTGGAAGGGTGTTCCTGGACATGAAACTCCATGACATCCCCGCTACGGTGGAAAGAGCGGCCATGAACGCGGGGAGGCTCGGAGCCAACTTCCTGACGGTACACGCCCTCGGCGGAGAAGGGATGATGCGAGCAGCCGTGAAAGGTGCGGCCACAACCAACCCGGACCTTCGGATCCTCGCCATCACCATCCTCACGTCACACACCCCGCAGGATCTCGTGACGATCGGTTTGATCACGCCAGCAGAGGGCGAGAGGGCAATCAAGGAAGAACCCTATCGACAGGAACTCTTTCGGAGAATCGCCACATCTCTCGCCGTCGTCGCAGAAAGCGCTGGGTGTCACGGCATCGTGTGCTCACCCGAGGAAACGCTCTCCATGCGTACAGCACTCAAGCCGGACACGATCGTCGTGAACCCCGGCATCAGGCAATCGGATGGTACAAACAACGACCAAGCACGCACCGGTACCGCGACGGGAGCCATCCAGAATGGGGCAACCTACCTGGTGGTCGGAAGACCGATCCGCGACGCAGAGCATCCCGCCGCCGCGGCTCGCGAATTCAACCAGCAGATCGTGGCAGCTATCGAACAATAGACACCCGCCTTCAATAACTCTCTACCGTCGGCGTACCTCGCTTACGCCTCCACTTCTTTTCTCCCAACATTGTTCGAAGAAAAGAATTGGATCAAGAAGATACAAATACACCAGGCGTTTAGCCTGGTGTATTTGACTGCCTTGCATTCGGGGTCTGCGTTCCCGTGTCTAAAGTATATCACAGCTTATTTCTCCTGCCAAAACCTACGTCAAGGTTCAGATGTGCATATCCCTTAGGCAGTCGCGGGTGCATGCTTATCTATGTCGTCGGTATTCATCCCGAACCGTTCAAGGCAAAGATCACGCAGATAAATACCACCTACGCGTCTTAAGACCGACATGCTAATCCCTTGCTCAAAGGCAAATGTTTTTAAGCGATTATCAATCGCCGCCTCAAAGGATACATGGTCGAGCAAAGCAAACGCATGCTGTTGAACTTCGTAAGGATTCGTCTCTCTTTTAGCTTCACAGACACCCAAAAATTGTTCTTGATGTGTATCGATGTATTCTTTAAGGCCACTATCCGCCAACCAATGTTCCCCCGCCTTCGTAAGATTAACAGGTGAATGCGCAATAAAACCAGGTGTTTTAGAGGCATTGTTCTCCGCGTTTATCTTTAAGTCGTTTAAGCTTGTTTTAATCCACTCGACAGATGTCTCAAGGGCGGTAAAACGCGCACTTGCCTTCCAGGCAATTCCAATCAAGGCTGCGGACAAGGAGACAAAGATCCCCAGCGTCCATTCCCACGAGACATGTATAAGGAGACCATCCATACCTTCAACGTAGCAAAAAAATGTCCTCGTCGCAACCCTACCCTACTACCCGATTCTATCAAATCCGCAGTACGATTTCAGCACCTCAGGAATCAAAATTGAACCATCTTCCTGTTGGTAATTTTCTAAAATCGACAAGAGCGCACGTGGTGTTGCGACCACCGTTCCATTCAAGGTATGGACGTATTCACGACCTCCTTCCTTGCCACCGTATTTAATCTGCAATCCACGCGCTTGGTAATCGATGCAGTTAGACGTACTCGTCACCTCTCCCCACCCACCACGACCTTCATTCTTGCCCCACATCCAGGCCTCGATATCGTAACGACGATAGTCAGATCCTCCCAAATCTCCCGTACAACAATCAACCACGCGATACGGAATCCCTAAGCTCTGCCAGAACATCTCTTCGAGACGCAAAAACTCCACATGAATTGCCTCGGATTGTTCTGGCTTTGCAAAGGCAAACATTTCTACCTTCGCAAATTGATGCACGCGGTAAAGACCGTAGGATTCGCGACCATAGGCTCCGGCTTCTGTACGGAAACAATGTGAGAACGCCACGTACTTCTTTGGCACCTCCGCCTCAGGAATCACTTCATCCATGTGGTATCCAAGCACTGTGATCTCAGACGTTCCTACCAACGCCAAATCCTGCTCTTCGACATAATACACTTGCTTTTCAGGACCACGTGGTAAAAATCCTTTCCCAATCAAAACCGCTTCCTTGGCCACATCCGGAGTTGTTAACACTTCGTATCCCTCTTTTGAAATCAGGTCGAGACCGTACTTAATCAACGCCTGTTCCAACAAAGCAAGCTTCCCTTTCAAAAAATAAAACTTCGCCCCCGAAACTTTGGCGGCTCGCGTAAAATCCATGAGATCATGCATCTCCGCTAATTCAACATGCGAGCGAGGACGAAAAGAAAACTTCTTGACTTCTCCTACCTGCTTAATCTCTTTATTGTCTTCGTCAGACGCTCCAATCGGCGCATCGGGATGGGTATGGTTTGGGATGCGAGCCAACATTCCTCTCCACTCGGTTTCTACCGAGTCTAACTCTACTTCCTGCGTCCCAATCTGGTCTTTAATCGCCTTCCCACGCTCAATAAGGCCTGGGCGGGTTTCTGCCGTCGCAGATTTCATCGCTTCCGCCACTTCATTCCGTTCACGACGCATCTCTTCCAACGTACGCAACAAACTCAAACGACGCTCATCCAACACAAACAACGCATCCACATCTACCGCCGCATTACGAAGTTTCACATTTTTGCGCAACGCATCAGGTTGCTCACGTAGATACTTGATATCGATCATATATTTAACAAAGATGATTTATAGATTTCTGGCTTATATGGATTCGCTCTCTTCACCGTGCACGATACACCACGCGCACGCAAGACCTGCTCCAAAGATTCCGTAAACACCTGTTGATCATACCCGAGCAAGATGATATCGGGCTGTATCTCCTCAATAATCCGATATTTATCCCCTGGCAAACCAAGACGCGCTTCAGAAACAAGAGGATGATGCGCAACAGCTTCTAAACGAACATTCTCTGGCTGCAATGGCTCATGACCCTTCACATTTTGAACCGTTTCGTCACGCGCAACGACGACGACCAGGCGATCTCCTAATTCCCTTGCCTGACGAAAATAATCTTCATGCCCAGGATGGAGTCGATCAAATGTCCCAAGACACAGAACGGTCATACCTTATTTATTATTCCTGCCCCTCACTACTCTTCTTAGGTCGCAACGTAGGAAACGCAATCACCTCTTTCAAGTTTGGCGCGTTGGTCAAAAAAGCGATCAAGCGATCAATCCCGATTCCAACTCCAGACGTAGGCGGCATCCCCTGCTCTAAGGCAGATAAAAAGTCTTCATCTAAATGCTGAGCTTCGTGACTTCCCTTTTCGCGCAAGGCTTCTTGCGCTTCAAAGCGGCGACGTTGGTCAAGTGGGTTCGTTAATTCATGATAATAGGCGTTGATAATCTCCGCGCCTTCTACGACCAACTGCACAGACGCGCTCTTGGTTGCATCATATTCGCAACTACCTGCCAATGGCTTAAGATCAACGGGATAATCAAGTACCCAGGTTGGCTGGCGAAACGCGACGCGTGCCGTCTTCTTGTACAGCTCATCGTAGTGCTCACCAATACCGACAGCATTCTTGAAATCAACCTTGACCTTTTTTTCTTTCACCGCTTGCTTCAAAGACAGCTCATCGCGATGCAAGTCGATATCAATCCCACAGGCATCAATAATCGCTTGGCGAAACGTCACCCGTGGCCACTCTACCGAAAAATCAATCTCATGGTCTTCGTAAGGTACACGGAGCGCACCAACCGCGCCTTGAATCATGTGGCGCATCGTGTCTTCAAGAAAGGTTACAAAAACATCCTTGCTCGGACAAAAGGCCCAGTATAATTCCATCATGGTAAATTCAGGATTGTGCGCGTAATCAATGCCCTCATTGCGAAAGGAACGACCAATTTCGTAGATCTTTTCAAATCCTCCGACCACAAGTCTCTTCAAAAATAATTCCGGCGCGATCCGCAAATACAAATCCACATCTAACGAATTATGGTGCGTGATAAAAGGACGTGCGTTGGCTCCACCAGGAATAGCTTGCAAGATCGGCGTTTCAACTTCCATGAAGCCACGCTCATCCAAATAGCGACGAAGGGCAGATACCATCCGAGAACGTGCAACCAACCGCTTGCGCGTCTCGGGGTTGATAATCAGGTCAACCTCGCGGTGACGGTAACGCGCTTCCACATCTTGCAACCCATGCCACTTCTCAGGCAAAGGACGCAACGCCTTAGACAATACGCGCCACGATTGAATGCTCAAGGACTTTTCTCCACGCTTCGTTACAAACAAGACACCAGTCGCTTCAACAATATCCGAAGGATCAATCAAATCACGAAAACGGGCAAAGATTTCTTCCCCAATGTCATCCTGCTTAAAGGTGAACTGAATTTTTCCGGATTCATCCGCTACATCCGCAAACATCATTCCTCCATGAACACGGATCGTAAGAACGCGCCCCGCTAACGTAACAACCTTCGACTCGGCAGCAAACTTCTCAAACTGAAGAAGAACATCTCCGACGGTATGGGTGCGCTGAACCGTGATCGCGTATGGATCAAGACCAAGAGCTTGGAGCTTGGCGAGTTTCTCTTGGCGTACTTGAAATTCATCAAGCAACATACGAGGAATGTTTAAGAAACTTTTTTAATAAGATAGGGCACCGTGCCTGCGGGTGTCGTAACAAGCACCTTGTCACCTTTGCCATAGCCGATGATCGCACTTCCGATTGGCGACTCATTCGAGATTTTTCCATTCACTGGGTCCGCTTCATTCGAACCGACAATTTGAAAGGTTTTTTCTTTTCCGTTTACTTCAACGACAACGGTAGAGCCAACACGCGCCACGCCATCGGACGTCGCCTTCTCATCAATCACGCGTGCATTTTTGATGAGTTCCTCCACTTCAAAAATATGCGTCTCAAGTAAGATCATGGCATCCTTGGCTTCATGATATTCCGCGTTCTCTGACAAGTCCCCCAAGGCTTTGGCAACCTCAATACGATCCGCGACTTCACGACGTTTAACGGTCTTAAGGTCGTGGAGTTCAGCCACCAGCGCATCTAAACGGTCTTGGGACAAATATTGAACGGGGGACATAAACAAAAAACAAAAGATACCTGGATCTTAAGAAGAGAAAAAATGGATAAAATAGCGCAGCGAAAAGAGCAAACGAAAAAACGTGCTTAGACGTTTTCGATCGATGAGCAGATGTCTCCGCCCTGATAGAAAAACAATACACAACCTTAATAAAGCCGTCAACAAAAGACTAAAAACTCCCTCCCCGTTCATTCTTTAACTTCCACCACGCCTGCAAGACGTCTTTAGCGACAGGTACCGCAAAACTTGAACCTTCTCCCCCTTCTTCTACCAAAACCGCTACCACAATTTCGGGAGACTCAAACGGAGCAAACCCGGTAAACCAGGCATGCGTTTGTTTATTAGAACTCCACTGGGCCGTTCCCGTTTTTCCTGCGGCGGCAAAGGGCAATACACTTAAAGCACGGGCAGATCCATACGTAACCGCATCACGCATCCCTAAACGAACCGTCTCTAATACCTCCTTCTCCGCCAAGTGCGTCGCACGTGGGGTAAAGGTGGGACCAGAACGCTCCCCTCCTTGAATCGCCTTCATCGATTCAAGGACATGTGGACGTAAGAGCGTACCACCATTTGCGACGGCGGCCGCATATTGCGCGACTTGAAGCGGAGTCACCAGCAAATCTCCTTGTCCAATCGACAAGTTATAGGTATCACCTAAAAACCACGGCTCATGTTTCGTTTCTTGCTTCCATTCTTTACTTGGGACAAACCCCGCCGCTTCTGCAGGCAAATCGATCCCCGTCTTCTCTCCCAACCCAAAGCGGCGCATCCACGCGCCTAAACGATCACTTCCCAAGCCAACAAAAGATTCGTAGCCGCCTCCAATATAGTAATAAAAGGTATTCACCGACCACGCGATCGCGCTGCGCACATTCGTCGTCCCATGTCCCCCCGCTTTCCAATCCGGAAAAAACCATGGTCCCACGCGGATCCCTCCCACCGAGAACACGGTCGTCGCCGGAGTAATGATCTTCTCCGCTAAAGCGGCGGCCGAAATAATAATCTTGGCCGTCGAACCAGAGGGATACGTCCCTGACCAAGCCCGAGGAAATAAAGGGTGATCCGGACTATCCGCCAATTGTCGATACAACGTCGAAGACACCGTTCCCGAGAAAATATTATTGTCGTACCCTGGCCACGAAACGAGCGCAAGGATACTCCCGTCCCGCGGATCCATCGCGACGACCGCTCCGCGTGTGGCCTTGGCACGTTCTAATTGGGTCTGCAAAGCTGCTTCGGAGGCCGACTGGAGCTGGCTATCAAGGGTAAGACGCATCTCCTTCCCGTCGATAGAAGGCGTCTCGCGTAACCCGGCTCTTCTGCGTCCAAACGCATCCACTTCACTCACTCGCTCCCCCACCGTCCCCCGCAACTCCATCTCATAGGTCCCTTCAATCCCGCTTTTCCCAATTTCATCCACGCGTCGATAGCCTTCGGCGGCATGTGTAGCGTACTCTTGCTCCGACACTTTCCCCACATATCCCAACACATGCGCCAAACTCGGAATCGTAGGCGTAAGCGGATAACGTCGCTTAGGACGAATCTCCAAATAAAATCCCGGCAAATGAGGCAAGGCAACAGCCAGTGACATCGCACGTTCATACGACAAACCATCCACGACTAAAATGGTTTCATCACGCGCCGTTCCCGTCGCACTTGCGAGCTCACGCAAATCATTGATACTCCCGCCCAACAGGCGTGCTGCTTGGCCTAAGTCAAGTGAAAGTTGATCTCCTTTCGCAAGTTCGCGCGGAACCATCGTCACCTGAAAGCGCGGAATATTATCTGCCAGGACAATCCCCGTTCGGTCACGAATAATCCCTCGCTTTGGCCAGAGCGGTTCTTCGCGCAGCCGGTTAGACTCAGCCAAGCGCGCATACACATCCCCTTGCCACTGCTGCATCCAAAACGCGCGACCCAGTAGGCCTAAGAGAACAACAGCGACACAAATCTGCAAGCTTAAAAAGCGCTTCCAGGTAAATGGATCGCCTAAATACAGAGGACGGTCACGAATAGATGTGGCTCCCTCCTCATACATGACTTCATGCTGGACTTCTGAACCTCGTTCAGGGGCTACATGCCAATCACGATCTTGGGCATCCGGAACAAAAAAGAACCGGCTAGCCATACCAGCGGGAAGACATGTCTAGCCCAGACGGAAATCTCACCCGTCGGGGAAGTGACCTAATCAAGGTGAAACCAATAAAGGATAAGACCATATGAATACACAAGCCGAGCAAGATTCCGCGCAGAGACCATGCCAGCTGAAATGGGATCCCTTGAGCTAAGGCAATGAAAAAGGAAAAAATACTATCTGTCAGACTCGCCACCACCGCGAGCACAAGTGCCGTATATACGGAACGATTCGTGAGCCAACGAGAAAACACTCCATAGGTAAGCCCTGTCAGCACCAATAACCGCAACAACAGAAAAGAGGGGTGGATCAGGACATAACTATCTAAAACCATACCAGCCATCACCGCAAACGCCAAACTACGTGAGACGCGTACGCTCATAACGAACAAAACTAAACACGGGATAACAACCCCAATATCTTTATAGCCGACAAAAAAAGGGGTGATCGCCACTTGGCAAACCCCGGCCAACAATCCAAGAAGGATAGGCAATAACAATCCGCGCATAGGACTAGGGAGCAGCCTTAAGCACAGTCGGCCGCAAGATAGACACAATCGCCAAACGATCCAAGCCGACCAACGGCTCAACGGCCGCCGTTAAAAACGGATCCGTAGGCTGGCCATTCACACGATTAATAATCCCCAAAGGCAAATTGGCGGGAACTTTTTCTTCCGTACCCGCCGTGACCAACAGATCATCTTTTTTTAAGACTTCAGAGGGAGGAATGTAAGTTAAAAGCGCCGCCCCATTGCCGCGCCCTTCAACAATTCCAACTAAACGCTGCCGTTGAGCCGGAGACGTGGCTGTCCTGGCATCTGGATCGGTAAACACCTCAAGCACCGATACATGCTCCGCGGCCTTTAAAATCTTTCCCACAAATACCCCTTCATTTGTCACCACGGCTTGACCTATCTCCACTTGATCGCGTGTACCACGATCCAACAAAAACTGCATGCGTCCATTTTGTAAATCACGACCGATTACCTGAGCCCCAATCGCCTCATATCCAGACGTTTGCAAAAAATGGAGTTGAGCTCGTAATGTACGATTTTCATCTTCTAAGTTTTGGAGACGTGCAACATCCACAACAACCGCCGCAATGCGTTTTTCTGTCTCTCGCAACTGGGCTTCAGAAGCAGACGACCGTCCGAGAATCAATCGTACTTTTTGTGCAGAAACGGCAGACGTACGTACGAGCGGCACGGTAAACGTCCGTACAAATCTCCCAATGGGCGCTAAAACCCCCGTCAATAATAACAAGAGGAAGACACAAATAATGCCCCCGGCAATGAAAAGGGTGCGTGGTTTCATGAGGGAATACGTTCTGTGGCAGGAAAGGCCACATCTTCAAGCAATCGACGGTTATCGATCAGGGCACCCACTCCGCGCGCCACCGCCGTCAGCGGATCATCCGCCACACGGACAGGAAGACCCGTCCCACGGCTAATCGCGGCATCCATCCCTCGCAAGAGCGCCCCACCTCCTGTCAATACAATGCCTTTTTGGTAAATATCGGCCACCAATTCCGGAGGAGTGACCTCTAAAATCCCCTTCACTTGTTCCACGATCGCTTTGACAGAGCGCGCCAACGCTTCGCGCACTTGGGCATCGTTGACCAAAATTTCACGTGGAAGTCCACTTAAAATATCGCGTCCACGCATCGAGGTTTCCATCGGCTCCTCCATCTCCACGGCTGATCCAATCGCCATCTTAATCTGCTCTGCAATCCCTTCCCCTAAAAGGAGGTTGAACACATCGCGTGCGTATTGGGCAATGTTCTTATTCAATTCTTCGCCAGCGATCGCAATACTCTTGGCCGTGACAACTCCATTTAAAGAAATAACCGCGACTTCTGTTGTGCCACCTCCAATATTCACCACCATATTCCCAAGCGGGCTCGAAATATCCATCCCCGCCCCAATCGCTGCCGCAATCGGCTCCTCAACCACCAAAACCTCATGCGCACCGGCACTCATGGCGGCATCTCCCACAGCTTTACGCTCCACTTCCGTAACATCCAAAGGAACAGAGATGATGACTTGTGGACGAGGCAAAACCAGCGAGCGATCATCATGAACTTTATCAAAAAAGTAACGCAGCATTTTTTCCGTCACTTCAAAATCGGCGATAATCCCGCGCTGTAAAGGTCGTGTGACCAAAATGTGCGGAGGCGTCTTTCCCATCATTGAGCGCGCCTCTTCTCCGACGGCCAAGACCCTCCCATTGCGACGGTTGACCGCCACCACCGAAGACTCATTCACCACAATCCCACGCCCTTTTACGAACAAAAGGGTGTTAGATGTGCCTAAATCAATACCAATCTGTTTGGTAAAGTTACGTAAGAACACGCGCCACATACAGGAGGATCATAGAGAGTTGTAAGCAAGATGGCAAACGCCTACATTCTCCGGCTTTCTTCCATCGACACAAACACATATTCAACCACCCCTAAGACCGCAAATAATCCCAGCACATTCCACCAAATCAGCAGGTTTTGGGCAGATAATGCGAGCGTCGCCACCGCCACAAACGCCAGCATAATCCCATGACGGAAGGAAATACGCACTTCTCGCATAACAATTTGCTGGCGCTTCAAAAAAAGCACGCGATATAACACCCCTCCCACCGCAATACTCCCCATGAGCGCCGCAAACAACGTGATATAAAATAAAAACAGACCAATCAACCCCGTCTCAACCGGATCTAATCGAAACAAGACCGTAAGCCACCCTAACCACGCGAGCAAGGTCGTCCCCCCCATGGTCCAAAGGTACACCGGAAATGTCATCCCCGATTTCATAATCCAAGTATACCCGAGAAAGACACAACATGAAACACGCGATCCAGGCTCACCTCCCCCCCCCTCCCTTCTCCTCATAGGAGCCCATCGCCTATATTTATTTATTCACCAACAAAATCTTCTTCACCACCTTCCCTCCCAACGCTCTATTCACATCATTCTGAAACCGCACCGTCTGCATTTTAAGTTCTTGCAACGCCGCCCCCGCTCGCGAAGCTATTTTCAGCGTCCCTTCAGCAAATGACACCATCTCCACATATTCCGCCTTCTCCTCTCCCCACAAACGCACAAGCGACTGCTTAGCCTCAAATAACACTCGTGCCGCCGTCACTTGTTCAGCAATACCAGCCGTTTGGATCGCACGGGGAAGAAAGCGACGAATGGGTTCAAGAGACATAGGAAAAGTAGGCGTCAGGCATCAGGAATTAGGCATTAGGCCGGAGAGGCTATAGCCTTACAATTTTCTAAATTCACAGATGTTCTTAAAGTCGCAGAAACGACAGGTGAATGGCTCGGGAGTTGGCTGATAGTCGGAACCGAGAATTTCGTCCATGCGAGCCTCAAGTTTATCTAAGAATTTCTGACGGGCTGGTCCAGCTAAGGGCTCAACCTCACGCAATTCCCATTCCATGACATAGACATACGCTAAGCGTCCGACCTTCAATCCCCGTTCTTCCAAAGCAATTTGGTAGAGATACAGCTGTTCTTTATCTTCTGCCTCCAAGGTTTCCTTTGCCGTTCCCGTTTTATAATCCAACACCATCATCGACCCATCCAACAACCGATCTACACGATCAATCTTCCCCTTCAAAGAATGTTGACCCAATACTAACGTAAAATCTTTTTCGATCTCTAGAACCTCTGGCACCGCTTGTGCATAGGCACGACAAAACTGGCGCACCGCTCCCCGCCCTTTTTGGTAATATTCGTCATGTCGCGCCCGTGTCTCATACCATTCATCAATCCACGCAACATCAAGCATCGCTAACGCCTCGTCTTCCGTCACCCGTAAACCCGTCCCTGTCGTCACAGGCGCCGCGACACTTCCAAACAAATCCCCTTGTACCGCTCGTGTTCGTTCACGATGCAACTCAAGCACACGCTGAAACGTTAAATGAACCGATTGCCCAAAACTCTTTTGGTAGGCTCCCAAGACCGGAATTCGGTAAATATGAGCGAATTTATATTGCAACGGACACTTACGAAAGGCCGCCAGCTGCGTAAAACTAAAGCGTCGCTTGAGCGGATATAAGCTCTTTTCTTGATATGCCTCCGTTAACGCGACTTCTTCTGGCGGCATGAGCATTTTCGTCACATCTCGCCCAATCAGCAATGATTCCGGCACATCCAACTTCGCTTCTGCCCAAAATGGCGACGGCTTCTTCGCCCGCGAACCGCCATAATCAGACGCCCCCGTAATCATCAGCGTATCTTTGGCGCGTGTGAGAGCAACATATAACAAACGCCGTTCTTCTTCTAAATGATGGTCACCCTCCTCTAATTGTTCCTTTACGAGCCCGTCCGGCAACGGAATCGGCTCCGGTCGCGCCCGCGAAGGGAAGCGCTGCTCGACCAAAGACACGACGTAGACATGTTTAAATTCCAAGCCTTTGGCGGCATGCACCGTCAAAATCTTGACGAGCTCTGGGCCAGAATCCGGGTCGGTATCCAAGGCACCCTCTTCTCCACTCTCGATTTCCAAGCGTAATTCTTCCAAGAATTCCCGCAACGAAGGATCATTCGAAGCCGCCTCGTAGCGCTTAATACGTGAAGCAAACCCATTCAACCACTGCAACGCTTCACACTTCTCGCGCTCGGGTAGCTTCACGACCATCGCTAAATACCCCGTCTGATCCAAAGCGGCCTGCAATATCTTGAGTGGTTGATCTCGTCTTGCACTCGCCGCCAATTTTTCTACCGTTGCAACCATTCCGCGTAAAACACTTGCTCCTTCGTCACTCACTCCGGCTCCCTGACGGTCTCCGCGCGCCACAGACACAACCGCAAACCAAAGTGGCATACCTTTACGGTTTGCAAGCTGGACGAGTTCTGCCCGATCGCCCGCAGAAATCGAATAACACGGCAAGGCCAAGGCTCGCCAAACGGCAGACGACTCATGATACCCATCCAATAACGACAAAAGGGCAATCACATCCAAAATCACCGGCTTACCATACAATCCACGCAACGCCATGAATTGGAATGGAATCCCATACCGCTCAAACGCCCGCACAAACGGCTCAGCCCCATCATTCGAGCGCACGAGAATCGCAAAATCATTCCATCCCGTATCCAAAGCCTGTTTCTTGATCTTAATATCTTCGATAACAGACTCCGCTTCTTCCTCAACGCTTGGCGCCCACACCGTCTCAATTTCCCCGCCCTCTCCCCGCTCTGCCAATAACCGCTTAGACAGCCCCGTATCCTGCAATTTCACCTCTAAACGATGTGGATCATTTTTCTTAATAAACTCATAGGCACAATCCAAAATTTCTCGTTTAGAACGATAGTTCTGCGTGAGAGCCACCGTCTTCGCTTCGGGAAAATCATCGCGAAACTGCAAAATATTCGCGAGCGACGCACCACGAAATTTATAGATCGCCTGGTCGTCATCCCCGACCACCGTCAAATTCCGACGTTTGCCGACCAAAAGTTTCAAAAGCTCATACTGCGCCCAATTCGTATCTTGAAACTCATCCACCATCACATACGTGAATTGATTACGATACAACTCAAGGATCATGGGACGCTCACGAAATAACCGTAGCGTCTCCAAAATCAAATCCCCAAAGTCCAAACACCCTTCTTCTAATAAAATTTTGCGATAGGCAAAATACACATCCGCCAATTCTTGCAGGCGTTTCCGCTCTCCCTCAGCCGCTTCTTGGTCGACATTCAGCGTTGCCTCACGCGCAAACGCTAAATACTTCTCTGGGGTCACGCCTTCATCTTTGGCGCGCGAAATATGCTGGAGCAGTGAACGTAAAAACTTCACCGGATTCCCGAGTGGTCGATAATGATCCAAAGGCAACTCCGTAAAGCGACGTTTCAGGAGCAACCACGCATCCGTCGTCGACAAGACTCGAAACTGGTTCGGTAACCCAATCTCCAACGCATGTGCCTCTAAAATACGCTGACAAAATCCATGAAAGGTCGAGATCCAAAAATCATACGTCCCCGTCGATAACAACCCCAAGATACGGTCTTCCATCTCCCCCGCCGCCTTGTCTGTAAAGGTAAGTGCTAAAATATTCGCCGTCGTGACAGGAGTATCGAGCAAATACGCATACCGTTTCGTCAAAACCGTCGTTTTGCCGGTCCCAGCCCCGGCCACAATCAAAAGCGGGCCGTTGGTATGGGTCACGGCCTGGCACTGCGCCTCATTCAATCCCTCTAGAAGCTCTTCTCTCATGTTCGGATCATGCCTAAGAAACCCAGGAATGAAAAGGTACCTCTCTTACCCCATCCGCAACTGTTTACGCAACACCTTCCACTCCTTGATCGTCTGCGCAACCAATCCCCAAAACTTGGCAGAATGGTTAAACTCTTTTAAGTGACAAAGTTCGTGCACGATCAGATAATCGCGCAATTCTTCAGATAAAAATACGATCCGATAACTAAACATGAGAGCGCCTTTGCGCGAACAACTCCCCCACCGTGTGCGCGCATTCCCAACGGATACACGTTTTGGGACAAACCCGTAGAGTGCGGAAAAATGCGCCACGCGTTCTTTTACAAGCTCAAGCGCCGCCTGCTTGTGCTGTTTATACTCGCTCACCGAAGGAGCCGGTGCCACCCGCACCCGTGTGCGCATCTTCTCACGCTGCGCTTCTATCCAAGCCAGTTTCTGCGTTACAAAGCGCTCAATGATAAACACCGGCACCGATTTCGCCGCCGATACCACAATCTCCCCGTCAGATCGGACGGCTAACCGGATCGAGCGCATCCCCGTGCGCCTGCGTAACGTATACATCACAAGCGCCCCTCCTCAATCGCCACCCGAATCCGTCGCATAAGCTCCAAATAAAACCGCACATTCACCATCGTGGCTAAGCGCAATCCAAGCATCTCATCTACGCTAAATAAGTGACGCAAGTAGCCCATCGTATAGCGAGACAACTCTTCATCAACGGAAGTATCGGGTATCGAGTATCCAGTATCGTGTATACCAATACCCGTTGGATTCCTCTCTATACTCGATACACGATACTCGATACTGGATACTAACCTCTCTGTGCTTCCTTTCCATTTCTCATTGGTTATCTGCACCTTTT
>CAZIQG010000015.1:0-21139 GCA_964541725.1 uncultured Gammaproteobacteria bacterium | reverse complement strand
ACGGAAAACTCAATCCCACCACAGGCTCACCAGCCCCCCCACCCTGTCCACCAAGAAATGCGTTGCCTAATCGAGACAAAATAAATGCCGTGATGGCAAAAGAAGATGCGATAATCACTACTCCGATAATCGCATTCTGAATCATTCGTCGAGCCTCGGCTGTTTTTTCGGCGTCTCCCCCCGCTGTCATCCATAAATACCCAGCATAAATAAGATAACCGAGAACAACAACCCCCAAAATAGACAAAAGCGTGTATATGACGCGACCAACGATAACATAGATATCCGCTGATCCAACTCCAGCCTGACGTGCGACAGCAGCAGCTCCACCAACGGCCTCGCTTGTCTGAGCAAACACCTCAGGAGCGGCGATCACCAAGCTAAACAAAAATACAGCGATTCCAAGCAACACGTTTTTAGAAAAACGCGGACAAGAATGAGCTGTAAAAAAATGAACGAAACCTTTCCGAAGCATGGGAAAGAAAGATTCGTGAATTAAATATAACGATGAAGACTCACAGTTCTCCATGAAGTGCCAAGAGACCATTCATGAAATCTGTGAGTCCTATTCTACCCCGCAAGCAATCTTTCGACAATACGTCTGACGTCATTTCCATCGGCACGACCGGCAACGGCTTTCATCGCGACTCCCATGGCTTTTCCTACTTCTTTCACATCTGCCGCGACGAGCGCCTCACGGACGATCCGTTCGACTTCTTCTAGGGGTAAGCTCGGTGGTAAGTAGGCGACCAAAATGTCAATCTCTTTTTGTTGCCGCTCTACCAAATCCTGTCGTCCAGCATTTGTAAAATCAGAGATCGCATCTTGATACTGCTTAATCATGGTCTTTAAAACCGCAACCACCTCCTCATTCGTCAAGACGCGCTGGACTTCAATCTGCCGATTTTTAAGAGCCGTGCGCGCCAAACGTAAGGTAGAAATCGTCACCTCGTCCTTTGCTTTCATCGCTTCTTTGAATGCTTGATCCAACTGTTCAAGAATAGTCATAGGAAAAATCAGAATCTTACGCCATAAATACCTAGGACGTACGCGTTTGGATGATGAGCGAGACGGATCCGAGGAGCGGAGCAAGCCGTATTAAACATACGGCGTCGAGCACCGCAGGCTCCAATGAAGCTATTCACCAAAGGCGTACGTTCTAATACAAATGGGCTTACGTCTTCTGGACGCCTTTAGCCCAAACCACGTAAGCCCATCTTAGCACGTGCGAGCGTTAGACTGCACGACGCGTATTGCGTTGTTTCTTTGGATCTTCTTTAAGTTGACCCGTCTTCGCTAAGTATTCGTACTGTCCACGCATTTCCACCCGACGCAAGGCGCTATCGCGACGCTTGGTGAGGTTTTGGGACTTGCTGCGAAAACGACGGCGGCGCGTCTCAATGGATCGTCCGCTATCTTGGAAGCGACGCTGAAACCGGCGCAAGAGGGCGTCAAAGGTTTCATTCTTTTTTCGTTTAACATCTGCCATAAGCCACGCTCCTTTCTATAAATAAAGTCACAAATTAGTGCTGGCCAGAAGGTACAGGAAAACCAGAATTTCGTCAATCTGACCAACCTATCCTATCAGCCCATCCCTAGCTCAATCCCAACTTCTTCTTCACTTCATGAACCACTTTCTTTGCGTCCACAATTTCCTGAGTTCCAGCATCCATATCCCGGATAATGGCGGTTCCATCAAGAACTTCCTTTTGACCAACAACAATCGCCCACTTCGCGCCACGACGGTTTGCAAGCTCCATCTGAGCCTTAATCGAAGATTTACTAAACGCTTCCCCAATTAAGATACCGGCACGACGAAATTCCTCAAACAACGCCAAGGATTTCTTCTTGCCTACATCTCCTAATTGAGCCAAGAACACATCTACCGGCGCCATGCTCGAAGGGACAAACGTCGCCGCATTCGCACTTTGGTCACGTTCCTTCAATCGAGAAACGATGCGATCTAACCCCAGTGCAAATCCAGCCGCAGGCGCAGGATGACCACCAAGAACTTCAACCAACCCATCAAAACGACCGCCACCCCCAAGCGCCGATTGAGCCAAATCCTGGTCATCGCTCTCCGCATACCATTCAAATACGGTCTTGGTGTAATAATCCAACCCACGCACAAGATATGGGTCAAGTTCATAGCGCACCCCAACCTCATCAAGATATTCAAGAACGCGCGTGAAGTGCGCCTTTGATTCTTCATCCAGCCAATCCACAATCTGAGGAGCTTCTGCCTTCAGCTCAACCATGGCTGGATCTTTAGAATCCAACAGCCGTAATGGATTCTTAAGCAAACGCTTCTTATCTTCTTCAGACAAACGATTCTTCTTGGAACGGAAATAGCTCACGAGAGCCGCTTTATAATTCGCGCGAGACTCTGGCGTACCTAACGAGTTCACACGAACAACAGGATCCAAATCCAACGCCTTCAAGATGTTCCAAGAAATAATGATGAGCTGGGCGTCCACAACGGCATCAGCTTCCCCAATACATTCAAATCCCGTTTGGAAAAATTGACGAAAACGACCCGCTTGAGGGCGATCGTAACGGAACATCGGTCCCTGGTACCACAACTTCACCGGCTGAGGTTGATTCCATAGCCCATGTTGAATGTACGCACGAATCGCCGGAGCCGTTCCCTCTGGACGGAGAGCAATCTGTTCTCCCCCTGCCGATTCCCACGTAAACAATTCCTTTTCGACAATATCCGTTTGCTTGCCAACGCCACGTAAAAACAAAGAATGATCCTCGACCATTGGGGTATCCAACCGATCATAGGCATAGGCCTTAGCGGTCGACTCAATCACATCAGAAATACGTTTCCAGTACACCTGGTCCACTGGCAACAAATCACGCATGCCACGGATCAATTGGATAGCAGGAGCAGATTTTTTATTCGGCAAGGCGGGAGGAGCAACCGGAGCAAGGCCCGCGGGAGCAGCTTGAGAAGCGGCTTGAAAGGGTTTAGCAGGAGCTTTCTTGGCCGCAGGTTTTGGTTTACTTGGCATAGGATTATTGGGTATAAGAGACAGGATCAAAATGCTTCCAACGGTCAAACGGATAGGCACGCACCCACACACGACCGATAATAAAAGAACGCTTTACAGGACCAAAGCTGCGCGAGTCAAGGCTCGCCGCCCGGTTATCCCCCATAAGATAGTACTCGTCTTCTTTCAAGGTCTTGGTATCCGTCAAAGGCGTATAGTCTTGATCTAAATACGTCCGTTCGTCAAGCACAAAGCCATTTTCATGCTCTTTGTTATAAATACGCACTTTTCCGTTCGTCACCTCAACCGTCTCCCCCGGCAGGCCAATCACCCGCTTGATAAAAAACTCACTCGGATCTAAGGGATACCGAATCACAACCGCTTCACCACGCTGGGGAGCTTGTCGACGATAGGTAAGCTTATCAACAAATAAATACTCATGATCGTAGAAATTCGGCTCCATGCTTTGGCCCTTCACATAAAAAGGCTGCACCAAAAAAGTCCGGAGCGGGATCACGATCGCGGCCGAGATAACAACAATCTGGATGAGCTCCAAAAGCCCACCAAGAACCTTCTTTTTCCCGATATCTTGGGAATCCACAGGCTGGTCAGAGGAGGATAAGGGGGGTAACGACATAGGGACAGACTACTCCATTTTCTCGCCTCCGTCGAGCAGGAAGCGTTCAAGCAAAGAATCGCCTCCCCCCTCTCCCAGACATACCTGGCCAGGCAGAAAAGACCACAACCCCTATTTTCCTAACCAATGCTTCTAAGAACACAAGAAAAACCAACATCCAGCCGTTATGAACAAGGGTTGGAAAAGAGCTGAAGAGAAGAAGTGAAACCCAAGGCATCAAACAGATCGCTATCAACACGGCGATTTTGGCAGGATGAAGCGCGTACTCCTTCCAAACCAAGCTCCACCCAATCCGTTCAGAAGCACGTAACTTTCCCGCATGCCACAACAAGAAGAATCGTTTACGGAGATCAGACAGAGCGCGCCAGAAAAACATAGCCGGCAAGAGGCTTGCCACAAGGCCAAACACGAATCCTCCTAATCCAAAATGACCCCGTGCTACCATACTTTGAACACTCCAAGCAGCAACACACGCGATCCCAAAGAAAAGACCAAGCAACCAAACGCGTCGAAACAATGGCCGACCCGCATATCCTGCTTGTCGCAATGCCCACAGCTCCATCCCCTCTTCATACACTCCTCCAATCACAAGCGCAAAGACATAGGCAAGTACACCCATCACCCCCCCTACCAGCTGAACCGCGGCACCCGCACACAAAAACAGAAAGAGAAGCTGGATCCATGATCCCGTTCGAGGAAGAGCTACCTCCACCAAGATCATCCTTTTCCCATATTCCAATGCATGAGCTGATAAGCGTTCGTTCAACTGCGAAAAAAAACGCTGGTGAGATGCATCAACACCAATCCGTTGAGGATCTTGTAGAAAAATGCGTTTATAGGCGTACCGTTGAGCGAATACTCGTTCAATTTCCTCATACAGTGAGATGCCCTGACGTTTTGCCATCTCAACTTCCCGCTCCGTGAACGTGGGGCGGTCACCCTCTACAAGCAAACGTGATACCCAAGGCCTAACGGTCCCCTCCTGACTCACATGCGAGATGCGATGAACAGCCTGTCGCACCTCTGGCGAGACATACACCCGTCGATGGATCTCAATGACATAGCCCAAATCCAATAACTTCTCCATCTCTTGGCGATACGTTGGATCTTGCGCAAACAAAATCTCAAACTCAACCGGCATGCGAGCCTTAGCACCTGATTCAAATTTAGACGCAACCGATATCACCTGATACCCATCAGCTGTAACAGGGGGCTTGCTAAAAAGTGCATCCAACAAAAAACGAACAGACATGCAGCACAGTGTAACCCAGGTTGACGCTCGTGGGGAGAGTGCTTAGGCTATCAGGGACGCTATGCCTCATCCCATTGAACTTGAACTACGCGGCGAACTCACCTCGTCCCAAATAGATCACGTACGAGAGAGCCTGTTAAAACAAGGATTCACTAAGAAAAATGAGACTCATCGTACCATGCTCATGTCGTTTGGGATTATTGGGCGGATCGTAGAAGATACCGATATCACCACCCCTCAAGAAACAGATATCCGTTGCCGGATGACAAATGGACAAGCAGAAGTTGTCGTTAAACTTGGAGGTGTCCACGCCCATGACCGTCACGAAATCAGCACCCCTGTCTCCCAAGAAACCCTCGCTCAATTCGCGCGCGTGATCGGATCGTTAAATATGCTGCACAAAGTAGGTTCGCGCTTTACACAAAACTTTGTACGAGACGATATCACTGCATCCATCGTATCGAGCAGAAGCGGACTCGCCTATCTTGAACTAGAAAAAATGTCTGACGAACTCCATCTCGAAAAAGATGAACAAGAATTGAACGAATTAGCCAAAACGCTCGACATCCATCTCTGGCCAGACCGAGAAGCGTTTATCGAATTCTGCACACGGCTGACAAATCAAGATGACTGGAGATTTTACGGAACGGAAGAGGATGTAGAACGCTTTGTGAAAGAAACGACGCAATAATATCGTTTTAAGCCTCAGGCTCTTTCCACTCCTTAATCGCCTTCTCCCAACGCTCTAACGTCCCACAATCGTACCAAGGCCCCTCAAGCGTCGCTCCACCCAAGCGACGCTCTTCGGCTAAGCGCGGGAACAAGTCTTTTTCAAACATTAGAAACGTTTTTGACCGATCAACATCTTGAAACGCATTCGGCTCAACCAGATAGAGACCGGAACTAATCAAGTTAGTGGGTGGATGGGCAGGCTTCTCGTGAAATTTGATAACACGATCCCCTTCCATTTCTGCGACGCCATAATCCGAAGGATTAAACACGCGGATCAAACCAACCGTGGCACGATGTTCGGCATTCTCTCGTTTAAGCGCAGTGTGCGTCTCCTCTAATACAGCGAGATCAAGACCCTTAAGCTCGTCTCCATTCGTAATAATAATTGGCTCAATAAAATCTGAAGCAAGATGATGCGCGATCGCTCCCATCGTACCCATCGGTTCCGTTTCTTCGTGTAATTCGATCTTAACTCCAGACTCCTTCCTCATCTCATCCGCCCAACGCGTAAAATACGAGCGCCATTTCGGAGCAATGATCAATGTAACGTGCTCGACCCCATGACGAGCCAACCAACGCACCTGCCAAGAGACAATCGGCAAACCCTGAACCGGCACAAGTGGCTTAGGAATCTCAAGCGTCACGGGTCGCAGCCGTGTTCCACCTCCGCCAGCCAAAATAATCGCCCGACGGATCATAGCGATGTTTTCGTATACTTAAGCACATCTCGCCACTGGGATTCCGTCACCGGATGAACAGATAAACGCGCGTGCGTCACGACCGGCATAACCGCCAAGTTATGCGTATTACGAATTTCTTCTAAACCGATTGGCCGTGCCACAGGTTGCACCACTTCAATCTCAACCGCCACCCAATCCCCCGTTTCCGCCGTCGGATCTTCGTACGCTTCTTTTATAATCTTCGCGATGCCTCGGATATCCTTGTCATCTCCCGTATGATAAATAAATGCCAAATCCCCCGCTTTCATTTCTCGCAGGTTATTGCGCGCCTGAAAATTCCGAATCCCCGTCCAAGCCGTTTTCTTATCTGCCTGGAGCTGTTCCCAAGAATATTCCTCAGGCTCCGTCTTCAAAAGCCAATATGCCATAGATACATATATCGTGAAGCGAGAAGAGAAAAAGGTCAACCCAACCCCCACGATAAAGACTCCGCTAAAGCCTCGAGGGAGGGATACTCACGAGACAAATATGCAAGAAAAATGCTAAGGTATTTTAAGATATGAAGCTAAAAATGAAAGAAGAACTAATCGCCCAAATTGCCAGCGGCATAGGCCTAGCCGTCCCGATACACTGGATCCTATGGCAGACTGCGGGAAAAATAGATCCACTTTTAGATCCTGTAAAACTATTCCTTACATTTGACGGCATTCTTTTTATCGTCGTCATTGGCCTTTCAATGATAGAAAAGCGGCAAGAGATAAAAACCACCTGGATTCCCATTCTAAGAAACATTCTTTTAAGCTTTCTCTTTTTCTCATTCCTAGTCCCTCTGGGAATATGGGGGATATTTCTTTTCTCGATAAGAAACGTAAGCTTCCACTTTTAATGATCTTTTAACCGGTTCAGCACCATTTCACAAGCCTCCTCTGGAGTTCTGATCCAGTAGATGCGCCGCTCTTTAGAAAACCACGTTACCTGCCGCTTAATATAATTCCTCGTATATTGCTTTATACGTGGCACGGTTTCTTCAAGGATAGAACGCTCCTCTATCACATCAACCAATTCTCGATATCCAATTGCGGACATGGCAGGCGTCTCTTTGGTCATGCCCTGTGCTAACAACTTCTTCACCTCATCCATCCAACCCCGTTCCAACATCTCATCAACCGCCTTATCAGCTCGCACATACAATTCTTCACGCGTCCTCTCAATACCAATCTGCAACGCTTCAACAAGAGGCTCGCCTTTCTGTCGTTGTTCAATCAAAGATTTACCAGTTGATACAACGATTTCCAACGCTCGCATCACCCGTCGAGGATTTTGAACGTCAACTACTTCCAGAGCATCCGGATCGAGCTGACGCAATTTTTCAACAAGCAGAGGCAAAGATAATTGCGAGAGCTCTTGGCGGAGCGATTCATTAGGAGGAACCTCAGGGATAGAAAAGTTATCAACCAATGCCTGGATATACAAACCTGTTCCACCAACCAGAATCGGAAGATGCCCGCGACGAATAATATCGTGGATACACGTCAGTGTCTTGTCACGCCACTCTGTGACCGTAAGCGGCTTCGTCGGATCCTCGTTAAAGAGATGATGCGGAATATCGGGCAAGGCAAGAATATCCGGCTTCCCCGTTCCAATATCAAACCCTCGATAGAGCTGTCTCGCATCTGCATTAATAATTTCACCCTGAAATTGCTTGGCTAATTTCAAACTCAAGGCCGTCTTCCCCGAGGATGTTGGTCCGACGACACAAACAATGCGCGGCAACTTCATACGCACTTCTCGCCTTCTAACACCCATGTCTTCACCGACTTCACATCCATCTCAACGATCTTGCCGATAAGCGATTCATCCGTCGAAGGAAAGCGTGCCAATTTCATCTCAAACGTGTTCCCGCTCGCAAACCCATGCGCCACCTTATCAATCAAAACAGATACCGTTTTCCCAATAAACGCTTGGTTTTTACGCATCGCAATCTCCTCCATCACCTCTTGGATACGATCCCAACGGTCACGTTTCTCTTCTTTTGAAACATCATCCGCATATAACTTAATTCCCAACGTTCCAGAGCGGATCGAGTATTGCGCATTATAAGAAATATCAAAATCCACTTCTCGATAGAGCGTAATCGTCTCTTCAAATTGCTCAAACGTCTCTCCAGAAAAACCCACGATAATATCTGAACCCAGAGCAATCCCAGGACGAGTTGCTTTGATCTTACGAATCACTTCAAGATATTGCTCCCGCGTATATTTCCGATTCATCCGTCGCAACACCTCATCACTCCCTGATTGAACCGGCAGGTGAAGATAGTTCACCTGCTTCGGCAAACGCAACGCATCAATCACTTCATCCGTCATGGATAACGGATGAGCCGCGGTCCAATGTAACCGCTGTAATCCTTCTAATTGATTAATCTCCCAGAGCAACGCCGCAAAGTGATCTTTATAGGGATTCTCTTTTGAGAATGATTCTGGATCCGCAGCCTTAAACGAGTTAACCGTTTGACCCAAAAGCGTGATCTCAAGGACTCCGTGCGCCACGAGTTCACGACATTCATCCAAAACATCCTTTACTGGTCGATTCCGTTCCAACCCACGCGCATACGGCACCACACAATACGTACAAAATTTATTACATCCTGTCTGGATCGTCACAAACGCCTGCACCGAAGGGACACGATGTGGATGGATCTTGAAATAATCCTCCTCCAAAGAAGCAGAATTCACGAGCTCGGGTCGTAATTCTGAAATCCAACGCGGCAAATGCACCATGTCGGGTGTAGGAAAGTAGAGGTCCGTGGCTGGCAAGCGCTTCTTAAACACCCGTGCCTTATCACGCCCCGGCATACACCCCGTCACCGCCACAATCATGTTTGGCTTGGTTTTTTTATATTCCAAATATTTTTCCTGCGCCCCATAGATGCGATCCTCCGCCGATTGGCGCACGCTACAAGTATTGATCAGCACCACATCCGCTGTCGCCTCATCCTCCGTCGTCACAAACCCAAGCGACGACAAAAGACCCGCCATACGCTCGCTATCATTCTTGTTCATCTGGCACCCAAAGGTGGTGATATAAAACGTGGGAGAGGACATGGAAGAATACGAACGTTAATTACCACAATTCACCATAGCCAACAAGCCTGTGAGTCGCTATACTAGAGTCATCTATGTCAGACGACCAAAATACGTCGCTTGTCGATAAAATCACTGAACTCTACCATCAATTCCAAAAAAAGCTGGAAGCAATCTCCCATGACCAACTTTCTTCCACACAAGACCTGATGCAAAAGCTAGATGAAGCGCACCAAGAAGAGATCCGCGCCAAAATACAAGCAGAAAAACTATAGACTGTAATGAGAGACGATCATCTTCGCCATATCTTCCGGAGAATGAACCGAGGAATCCATCTCTAAATGTTCCCCCACCAGCGCCCGCGCACACACATCGGGTGTTTTTGTGATTTTATTCTCTAACTCCTCTACGGTCCGCATCTTGGCATGATGCGCCCGCGAATCGTGACGCACTCGATCAAATAAGACTTCTTTTGGAGCAAACAAACGCACGAATAAAACGTTCCCACCTTCTGCTCGCACAATCCGGATCACATCCTGAATAAAATCATCGAATGTCTCGCCTCCCCCTCCAAAGGTGGTCATCATACTCTTATTCGCTCGTGCAGCCGCCTGAAAAAACTCCAAGCGAAATTGACGCCCTAACCGTTCACGCTCGGGATGATCCCAGCCAAACACCTTGGCCACCGGGTTCAACAAACTATGGTTATCGGCAAGAGGAATGTTTGTTAACGCTTCTAACGCCTTCGAAACCGTAAGCTTCCCGACCGCCGGCGGCCCATAGATAAAAATTAGGTTCATAGACATCTCTCTTCAGGCCACGAGCATATCATGGAATAGAGAAAGAGAAGCTCAGGTGATATAAAAATTCAGATATCAACAGAGCTGAGCATAGAGAGAAGCGACCAAGGAATGACAGAAATCTTCTTCGAGATCCAACGAGCAAATGAGCGTAACCATATCCCGCAACACACGATTACGGACATCATCAGAAGGCACACTTACATCTTGAGACGGAACGTAGCTCTCGCCCCTCCTGGAGGCCCAGACGATACCATGAAAATAGCGCAGGTACGGAGTCATGGACGAGTCAGCAAGACAAGGACTCGAAGCCAAATGACGCCAAACAAAAGACAAGTCATGGCCCTTAGAAGAAGTCGCGGCAGACGAGTTCGAATCGTGAGAAAGCTGCTCCCTCTCCACCAAAGCAATAAAATCAGACTTCTCAAAACCCAAGCATTTCGCCAGCCTAGCATAACGAGGATCCCTACGTGCCGTGAGCCTACCCTTCTGCGTCCTCGGAGGCGGAAGACCCCGAAGGATGTTCCATATAGCCATTCGGTGCAGTTCAGTTACGTTACTCAGCCGAACGATTGTAGCGATCTCACCATTATGGAGCGCGGCCTGGATAAGCTGCTGAACCGTTGCACCGGGAGGGATCGGCTTGGTTGACACAGAAACACTCTTAAGCGTTTTTTTCGACATCCTTACACCAGCCTTTCGCAGGAGTAATCTATTACACAAAATACAAAAAGGGTCAATCCTCTTACATTTCCCCCTCAACCTCCAATAACCTATTATATTTCTCAATTCGTTCCGAGCGCGATAAAGACCCCGTCTTGATATATTCCGAGCCACAGGCCACCGCTAAATCCGCAATCGTGGTATCTGCTGTTTCTCCTGAACGATGCGAGATCGATGTCGCCCAACCAGCCTCATGGGCCATCTTAATCGCATCCACCGTCTCCGTCAGCGTTCCAATTTGGTTGAGTTTAATCAAAATCGTATTCGCCGCCTGTTCATTAATTGCGCGTTGCAAGCGATCCACATTCGTCACTAACAAATCATCCCCAACGACGCGAACTTCATTCCCCTCAAACATCGGCAAGGCTTCTTGCCAGGAAGACCAATCATCTTCTGCAAACGGATCCTCAATCGATTCAAAGGGATACTTCTCCATCCAACCCGCATAGCGCGCCATTAGCTGCTCTCGATCCATCTCTACCCCCTCCGCACGAAACACATACTTCTTGCGCTTGGCATCATAAAACTCAGAACTCGCCACATCTGCCGCAAAGCACACATCTCTCCCAAGTTTAAATCCAGCCTTCGCCACGGCTTCCGCCAAAAGATCAAACGCCTTCTCAACCGTATCCAAATGCGGAGCGAATCCTCCTTCATCACCAACCGTAATTGGCAAATGCTTTTCTTTTAAAAGCTTCCCCAACGCCTGAAATACCTCAACCCCGATGCGCACACGTTCAGAAAAGATCTTGTGCTTAGACACAATCATGCACTCCTGGATATCCATGACCCATCCGGCATGTGCCCCCCCATTCAACACATTCATCGTAGGAATCGGTAACGAAGCAGGACGCACAAATCGATACGTCTGCCGCAACGACTTCCATAACGGAATCCCTCGCTCAAGCGCCGCAACCTGCGCACACGCTAATGAAACCGCCAAGATCGCATTGGCTCCTAATTTCGATTTATTCTTTGTCCCATCCAATTCCAACATGACATGGTCAATATCTTGCTGCCGAGTCACATCAATCCCACGCAACACCCCCGCAATTTCTTCATTCACATGCTTCACCGCTTTTTTGACCCCTTTCCCTCCATATTTCTTCCCGCCATCACGCAATTCCAACGCCTCATGCGACCCCGTCGAAGCACCTGACGGCACTTTCGCCTCAGCCGTTAATCCATTCTTCAAGGTAACACGACACGCAACCGTCGGATTCCCTCGCGAATCCAAAATTTCCCGCGCGATCACAGAAGCAATTTTTTTTCCGCCAAACATATGACAACAGTATACATGAGAATATAAAGGAATGCAGCTAGACGAAGCTAATCAAAAATGGTGAAGTAACGATCGTATCTACTAAAAATAATCTCTATGCCAAAATCCTCTCCCCTCCCTCGCTGGAACCTCTCCGATCTCTTCCAAAGCATCGATGACCCAAACATCGATAAAACCTTTGATACGCAACTTAAGCGCGCACAAGTCTTCAATAAAAAATACCGTGGCACCATCACCGCTAAACGCACCGCCGAAGAACTCGCCAAGATCCTCAAAGAATACGAATCGATCCTGCAAGAAACCTGGAAGCCCGAACTCTACGCAGCCCTCGTCCATTCCGCCGATAGCAAAAACCCTAAACACGGTGCCCTCCTGCAAAAAGCCGAACAACGCGGACGAGAAATCGCCAACCTATTTCTCTTCTTAGAATTAGAGCTGGTCCAGGTTAACGATAAAGCCTTCCAAGGCTGGATCAAGCACCCTGCCCTATCTCGCTACGCTCACTACCTCGAAAAAGAGTTACTCTGGAAACCTCACCGCCTCAGCGAACCCGAGGAAAAGCTGATGCAAGACCTATCCCTCACAGGCCGTTCCGCCTTCACCCGTTTATACGATGAAGAGCTTTCGCATCACACCTATAAACGCTCTGGAGACAAAAAGGACTATTCACAAGAACAATTACTCGACCTTCTCCATCATCCAAAGCAAAGTGAACGCAAACGTGCCGCCGAAGGCTATACGCAAGGCCTACGCGAACAACTCCACCGTCTCACGTTTGTTACCAACACCCTTCTCCAAGAAAAGCGCACGATTGATCGCTATCGTCACTTTGAATCACCCGAACAATCTCGCCATCTATCGAACGAAATCGACCAAGCCACCGTCGACGCCATGACCAGCGCCGTCGCGGAACGCTTTGATGTCGTCCAAGATTTCTACACGTTTAAACGTAAACTCCTCGGACTCCCCGCCCTCTACGATTATGATCGGTACGCTCCGATTGCGAGCAAGGAACACTCCGTAACGTTCGCGGAAGCAAAAACCCTCATTTTAGAGGCCTTCACCCGCTTCTCCCCCCGCTTTGCCAAGCTTGCCCAAGCCTTTTTTGATAATGGCTGGATCGACGCCCCTCAAATGCCCGGCAAACGTGGCGGCGCCTTCTGCATGTTCGGAACCCCTGATCTCCATCCATACGTCTTCGTAAACTTCAGCGGAAATATCAAACAGGTACTAACCTTGGCTCACGAACTCGGACACGGCGTCCATGCCAGCCTTGCTCGCAAACAAAACCTCCTCCACTTCGACATGCCCCTCACCGTCGCAGAAACAGCCAGCGTTTTCGCCGAAATGATCACCTTCGACGCCATGAAAGCCAAGCTCACCGATCCCAAAGAACGGCTCACACTCATCATGCAAAAAATCGAGGAAATCTTCTCGACCGTCTTCCGTCAAACCACCATGTACCGCTTTGAACAAGATGTACATGCAACCTCAAAACAAAAAGGCGAACTCACCAGCGAAGAAATCAATGTGCTTTGGCGCAAACACCAAACGAATATGTTTGGGAACTCAATAAAAATCACCAAAGACTACGATATCTGGTGGTCCTACATCTCTCACTTCATCCACACCCCCTTCTACGTCTACGCCTACGCTTTCGGAGAACTCCTCACCCTCTCCCTCTTCGCCGAATACAAAAAACGTGGCCCAAGCATGGTCGAAGATTACCTTACGTTCCTCGAAGCCGGTGGTTCAAAAGATCCAAACGAGCTGGTAAAACCATTTGGAATCAACCTTAAAGACAAGAAGTTTTGGCAGGGTGGGATTGCCCTTATTGAAGAGATGGTGATTGAAGCAAAAGAACTTGATAAAAAGGTCAAAAGTCAAAGTTCAAAGATAAAATAATCAAGCGCGTCGTAAAAATAAGAGGTTGCACTTAATGTGCGGCCTCTTGCGCTTCTATATACCTTTGCAATTCTGAGGCTGCAATAATATTTGCGTGAGGAAAGAGTTTACGGAGTGGCTCAACCAAGACACCTACTGTCCTTCCACAGACAATTGCGCCGATGTCTGCCCTAAACCCTTTTTTTACTTGGTGCTGAACCCCATTACGAATATCAACAAATACACGTTCTGGCGCACCACCCTCCAATCCTTTAACGATAGACCTCCCTCCCTTGCGGGAAATAAGAAAAAATTCGGCATCTGTATACGCGTTTGGCTGACCGTCTACCAACGAACCAACATCACCGACTACGACACCAGTTTCTAAAACACTTAAAAGATTTGCCAAATTATCAGGCGTTGCGCCCCGAACAATGCCGTGACCCCAATATCTTCGTAATACATCATCGGGCAAATTGACTTCGGACAATACATCTACAACATTATCATCTATCTCACTCTTATATTTTTCATACATCTCCCACGCCAATTCTCTGTATTTTGCCGCATCGGACTCAACACGTGGTAAGTCTTTCGACTTTTCAACCAAAATATTTTCCATAAAATATCGAACATTAAGTCTTGACTATCTCTTAATATATCTCCCTACCGCAATCCAAGCCGCCATTCCCATCATAAAGACCAGGCTCACAAATTGGATCAACAACACCGTTGGTCCTTTTTGCTGCACGAGAGCAAGCAAACCCACATCTCCATCAAATACGGGACGAAGTCGAGGATCTAAATAAGCAATCCCAAAATAGGTAAGCAGCGAGACACCCAGCAAAGCAAATAACCCAAACCAAATCGTCTGTAGAACGAACGGAGCGCGGATAAAAGCGGAAGACGCTCCTACCAACCGCATAATGGCGATCTCTTCACGTTGGGTATAGACCGCCACACGCACCGCATTAATCACAATCAATAATCCAAACAAGGTAAACATTGCCACTAGAATCGATCCCGCTAAACGGCTTTGATCCGTAATCGCTTTGATACGTAAGATCGCTCCTCGATGATCTTCATACGTCTGTTTTTGGATAAATGGTGTGTACTGAGGATTCTGAAGCGCCTGCAAAATAAAGGCATAATCCTCCGGTTGATGCGCTTTCACTACCATCTGAGCCCCCAAAGGATTCCCGCTCAATTCCTCTAAAGCCGCGAGAATCTTAGGCTGCCCTACATACCGATCCCGAAATCTCTGCAAGGCTTGCTCAGCTGAGACAAGCTCAACCGATCGAACCTGGGGCAATGATAGAGCGTAAAAACGTAGCTGGTTTAATACCGGCTCAGGCGTTGCGGGACGGAAGGTGAACGTCACATCCACTCGATCTTCCAGTGCCACCGCCGCCCGATCCATGACCGCCTGCACCCCCAACAAAACATTGACCGACAAGATCGCCATCCCAAACACAAAAATCGTCGCAATCCCAATCCAAGCATTCCGGAAAAAGTTTTTCCAAGAGGTGGTAAAAATGCGCGCAAGCGTAATCATATAACTAGACAGGCAACGTATACTTCCCATGCTTATGATCCGTCGCCACCTCTCCATCATGTAAGGTAATCACACGACGACGCAGCACATTTACCATTTCTCGGTTGTGCGTCACTAGGATAACCGTCGTCCCAAACGCATTAATACGTACTAATAAATCCGTGATTTCTCCTGCATTAATCGCATCCAAGTTCCCCGTCGGCTCATCTGCTAACAACATCTTCGGACGATGAACCAGCGCGCGCGCAATCACAACACGTTGCTGCTCTCCTCCAGAAATCTGCGAAGGAAAACGGTTAGACTTATTATCAAGTCCTACAATCCGTAACACCTGCGGCACAACCTCACGAATACGCGAACGAGGCGTCCCAGACACTTCTAACGCAAACGCCACATTTTCGTACACTGTCTTCTTGGGTAACAATTTAAAATCTTGGAACACGACACCGATTTGTCGCCGTAATGCCGGGATCTCATACGAGCGAATATTTGTGATATCCCACCCTCCAATCACAATCCTTCCACTACTTGGACGTTCTTCTGCCATCAATAATTTTGCCAACGTCGTTTTTCCTGCCCCACTTTGACCCACAATCGAGACAAATTCACCTGGCTCAATGCGAAAAGACAAGTCTTTAAGCGCGGGCGACTCGGGATGATAAAATTTTGTCACGTGCTCAAGCAGAACCATAACCATAGTATACAGTATCGCGTATCGTGTATCGAGTATCACAAGATCAAAGGACGCGGATACTAAAAAATCTTAGCCTATTTACTAAAATACTCGATACACGATACTCGATACTAGCCAATTGATACCAGGTCTAGTAGGCTAGAGGGATATGAACATGGATCTCCAACTTTTCGTCAAAGAAGCGCTCAGTAAAGGCCTTTCTCGCGACTCTATCAAAACCGCCTTGACCCAGGCCGGCTGGCAAACAGATGAAATTCATACCGCTCTTCAGACCTACACGGAATCCGAATTCCCCATCCCTGTTCCACGTCGTCAACCACATATTTCCGCCCGAGAGTCCTTCTTGTACCTCGTCCTCTTCATGACGCTAGCCATTAGCGCCACAAGTTTAGGCACCATCATCTTCCAGCTTATCAATCGTTGGTTACCCGATCCGCTCTCCGCCTACGACAGCATGTACTACCTACAATCCGTAAATAGCACCTTACGAACGGCAAGCGCTTCCCTCATCGTCGCTTTTCCTGTGTTTCTCTACGTATCTCACCTCACATTAGAGGCTATTAAAAAGAATCCCGATCTCCGCCTCTCGCGTCCTCGCACCGCCATCACCTATCTCGCCCTCTTCTTCGCTTCCGCCATCATCATCGGAACCCTCATCACCCTCTTAACAAATGTCTTGGGTGGCGAGTTAACCACGCGCTTCATCTTAAAGACGCTAACGGTCTTAACTATTTCCGGCAGCATCTTTGGCTACTACCTCACTGATCTACGCAGAGCAGAAGAACAACAGAAAGCATAACGATCGTATGCCACTTCCAAAACCTCTGATCCTCCTCTTAATCGCACTTGTTACAGGTGTCGTAGCGACAAGCTTATATATTTCCGGCTCTCCAACACGAGCCAGAAACCAACGAAGAGACACTCAACGTGCGGACGATCTCCAACAAATTAGTTATGGAGTTGATTATTTTCTGAGCGTAAGTCAACGTCTTCCAAACAATCTCGATGAGATCTCGGCTCGAGCCAATCAACCCCTGAGCTCGTATTATTTCCCGCAGTTAAAAGATCCGCGCACCGGCTCCCCCTACGAATATCGACCACTCGATTTAACCGAGAGTACAACCTCCTCAACACAACGACGTTCATACGAGCTATGCGCAATCTTCGAACAATCAACACAAGAAAACTCTATCGGACAATGGCCTGGTACCGGAAACATGTTCTGGCAACATCCTGCCGGCAGAACCTGCTTCACTCTAGAAGCAAAGTAAGATCCTGATACGCAAGCAACCAATTTTATGGAAGAATTCGCCTATCTACAGTTAAAAAAATCTGATCTTTTAGACATCCACCGCGCCCTCCTTGCTCGCTGGCTGATTGAAGATAAGCTGCGCCAAACTCAAGGCTTAGAAAGTGTCGGCCCACCCCTTCTACTCGATCGCATCGAAACACTTTTGCGTTTAAACGAAGAAGAAGCTCATAAACTCTTCCACCAAGTTGAAGATGAGCTATGGGAACACAGCTGGTATTCCTTCACCGAAGAATGGGCATGGCATCGTGCAGAGCAAGACGTAAAAAAAGAGCTTGGTCGTGAACGCAAATACATGGATCAAGACCAACTTGAGACGCTCACAGAAAAACGCTACGAAGAACATCTCGAGTCGTATATCAAAGAGATCTCCATGGATGAGGAAAAGCAACCAAAGCCTTCACGACAAAAAAAGGATATAAAAAATTCCAAGAAATGATAGACCCTTCTGATCCGTATGCCTATTAAAAAAGCTCCCCGGCTGTTTTCGCTTAAACGCGCCCACGCATCAGATCAACACCTATTCACAACCCTCGTAAACCGACTCTATACAGAAGACCATCGATCAACGCTTTCTGCCAACGGCTGTCAAAAAACCCTCACAGAATTTGATCGCTCCCCAAACAAAGGTCGCGTCTACTTCATACAACAAGAAAACAAGGTCATCGGCTATCTCATCCTTGTTCCCTTTTGGGCCAACGAATACGGGGGCAATATCGTCGCCATCGACGAACTTTTTATTCTGCCTGAACACCGCAATCAAGGCATCGGCACCCAGGTCATCGAATTCATCCAACAAAAACGCCCCTGGAACGCCGTCGGCCTCTACCTCGTCACGTCGCCAGATAATCATCGAGCGCAACAGCTGTACCAAAAACTAGGCTTCAAGCATTACGAAGATAAAGCGTTTATTTACGAGTATAAATAAACGTACCCTCCCCCTCCCCAACCTCCACCCATCTAGGGCTCGCAGGCCGTGTTGTTTTCTCTCTACTGCCGTCTGAGCAAGGAGCCAACACCGTTGCGGTCGAGTTGCTGTTGCAGGTGTTGGCTCCGGTCCACCATACACAGCGTAGGTGGAATGCGAGTTCAGTAGGGAGAAAACAACACGGCCTGCGAGCCCATCGCCTATATTCTTCTCCTGCCCGAAGGGCATCCCATGGTCCGGAAGGGATTCTTCGGCTCCAGTCTATATCTTACGACAGTTGATTACACCTCAGAATGACAGGGATGAAGGCTGCTTGTTCCGCTGCGAGATCCCTCACTGCGTTCGGGATGACGGGGAAGATGACAGAAAAAGAAACGGTCATGACGACTAAGACATCTATACTGTATACTTCATGCCATGTCTCGTTCTTTGCACAAAGCCTGGGTCGTCGCGATCAACATGGGATATGGCCATGAACGTGCTGCCTATGGCTTAAAAGAACTCGCCTATGGTGACATCATTGTGGCAAATGATTATCCGGGCATCCCAACTCAAGACAAAGAGCTTTGGAAACAATCGCGTAGCCTCTACGAATATTTTTCGCGCTTACAGCCTTTGCCTATCGTCGGACAACCCCTGTTCGACGTCATGGATCATTTTCAAAAAATCCCGCCCTTTTATCCACGCCGTGATCTCAGCGAACCAACCCTACAAGTCATTGAGAGCTATCGCTGGATCGAAAAAAAGCAGCTAGGAAAAGATTTGATCGAGCGACTTACCAAACGTAACAGTCGTATCCCCTTCATTTCGACCTTTTTCCTCCCAGCTTTCGCCGCCGAAGTCTTCGACTATCCCGGCGACATCTACTGCGTGATTTGCGATACGGATGTAAGTCGTGCCTGGGTTCCCCTGGATCCGAAAAAGAGCCGTATCAAATACCTTGCCCCTAATGGACGAGTCGTTGAACGCTTACAACTGTACGGCGTTCCTCGTGAACGAATCTTTTTAACCGGTTTTCCTCTCCCAAAAACCCTCATCGGCGGCCCCGAAGCGAAAATCGTAAAACACGACCTCGCCGAACGACTCTGCAACTTAGACCCCGAAGGAATCTTTTGCCAAAAATACCAAGACACCCTCATCCAGACCCTTGGCCCCCGTCTCTGCAACCTCACCTCGAAACGCCCTCTCACTCTCACATTTTGTGTCGGCGGAGCAGGCGCACAAAAACAGTTAGGCATGGATATTATCGAGAGCTTGCGTAAACCCATCTTACAAAAACGCATCCGCGTCAATTTAGAAGCCGGAACCCACAAGCACATTTATCGCTATTTCCAAGATGGGATACAAACACTCGGATTAAAGTCCGCGCTGGGAAAATCGCTTCACATCCATCATTACGACGACCGTCGTGAATATTTTCTCGGCTTCCAACACACGCTCCGGACCACTGATGTCCTCTGGACAAAACCAAGCGAACTGTCTTTCTACACGGGCTTAGGCCTTCCGATCATCATCGCTCCGTCGATTGGTTCGCAAGAAGATTTTAATCGACTGTGGCTCCAAAGTGTTGGCGGAGGCATGTCGCAGTTTGACCCTCATTATACAAACGAGTGGTTATTTGATTGTCTCGCCTCAGGTGGATTAGCACGTTTTGCTTGGAACGGGTATATCGAAGCGCCAACGCATGGCGCCTATCGTATTGAAAGCCTCATTACCGGTAACGCAACCGCCCTTCCAAATCTTCCCTTGATCGTATAAACATGAGAACTCACTGACGGATAATCACGTCTTGGGCTGGCGCGGCGGGCACCGCCTCAGAATTCACCGTTTGAGCTGGCGAAATTAGGCGAGAAAAAGAATCCACGTTCGCTTTTGGCAAGGCAGGATTTAAATACGAAATCGCTATCGCCCCCAGCACATACAAAACCAAAAAACCAAGTAAACAAAGCTTAAAGACTAAGCGAGAATCACTCGTCTTTGCCACCACTTTCATTGCAATCGCTAATAACAAGATAAAGAAGGCGATCAAGAGCATGAGGATGGAGGACATAATCCAGTCGTAACAAAGATAGGATAACAGAAAAGCCGTCTATGCATAGAATAGCATAAACGGCCTCCCTTCACGACTACTGACGAATTAACGCAAGAGAAAATGCCTGTTCATCAATGGTAACTTGCTGCGTGGTAAGACTCGTCTCTGGCAACGCTTCCACAAACATAACTTCAACCGCTCTCGCATCATGCGCCAATAAGACGGTATCCGTCTCCAGAACAGATCGAAGCTCCCCTGCAGGCAACACGACTTGAAGTAAAACGCGATCAACGGGTTTTAGATCCGCCTCTTTACGCGCATTCATGACGTGACGCAAAAACTCACGACGATACCCTTTTTGACGAAGCGCCGGCGTGATAACCGTATCCAAGTCGGCACGATACATTTGTCCATCCTCTAACGCACCACCAACGACTCGCACTTCCTCCACGTTTACTTCATCACGTAATAATCCTAACAGATCTCCTTGACGGGTAAGACGTTGCGCATCCTCCTCATCCTTCACGGTTACGACCAACGACGCTAGCGTTT
>CAZIQG010000014.1:8115-21374 GCA_964541725.1 uncultured Gammaproteobacteria bacterium | reverse complement strand
GGCGGCTGCGCCTCACGCAGCCCGCTGTCATCCGGCGTAGCCGGAGCAGCTCGTCCTTCCTGCATTGTACCGAAACGTTGGGGACTCGCCATGCTACACCTCCTTGTTATGGTGCGTGGCGTGAGCATTTGAGCATAAAATAATAAAATAGACAAGTCCACTCAACGAAGATCGTACATAAAACGCAAAATCCCGCCAGCGGCAGGGATTGGAGGAGAGGAAAAGAACGTGAAAGAAAGAGCTGATTCAGTCGGTGGGGGGAAGAGCGATGTTCACATCCTGGAGCGGAGCTGACCCGGCATCCGAGACCGGGGTCGCCATCTTCTCTCGGATGATCACGAACGTCACAGCGAGAAGGGCGATGAGCATCAGCGCCAGGAAAAGAATCGCTGCATAGTGTCCCCACCCATTTTTTTGCAGTTCCACGATGGTTCCACTACGCGGGTAAGCGCTGAGTTCCCAGACAGGGTTCCCTGCCCTTTGGGGCAGGTGTACCGCAGGAGAGGGAGCTGTAGGCCGTACGGGCGCCGGAGGCGGGGCAGCCGGCCCCGGCGCGCCCAGATCGACATGCACCGTCGTCTCCTTGCCCGGGATCTGTGCGCCGCAGTTGACGCAACATCTCCCTCCTTCTTTGATCACCCTCGTGAGATCGAAATCGCAGCTTGAGCATGCTTCGCTCGTCAGCCTCCCCTCACGCAGAGCCGCCATCCCTCCAGACTGGAGGATGGTTCCAGCCCGACCTGTGTCGGGATTTTTTGGACCGCCCATACGCTTTATCCTTTCTTTGCGAGCGTATGCTCAATATCTCAGCACAAAATAATAAAATGGACAAGGGTGAAGAGATTTTAAAATAACGCCAGGTCGGCGTTATTTCTTCTTCCATTCTTTGACCGATTCGTACACAATATCCCAGTTTTTGCAAGGAATGAGTCGTTTATCTTGGCGTGGGTGCGTGTCGCGTCCAAAGAAAAAGATCGTGCCAGGATAGTCCGCCGGTAAATGATCGATCACCCCAGGGTCATCGTCTACGATCCCGAGAATTTCTGGATAGAGTTGGGTGATTGCTTGCGCTTTCCAGGCGTGTCGTTGTTCAAGAGGAAATTCTGGAGGTTGTGCTAAGACCGGCAAGTCCGGGAATCCGTGTTTTTTCAACCATTGTACCGTTTGCCCGATCACGCTCGTTGGCCGCATGGTGATATAGGCGTGAATAGGAATATGCAAATGCACCTCACGCACCCGTTCCAATGCTCGCTCCATCACATCCAAATCAAGATAGAATTCACCCTGATGCAACGTTGCGCGCACCCACTCATCTATCCCCTTATGGTCTTTCCAGGCAGGTAATTGCTGCAAGCGACCGGCGTGTGTTTTGACCGCCTCTTCATAGGTGAGGCCTGGATCACCCGCCAACTCTTTCATCGCGTTATACCAATGCTTCCCTGTGACAGATAACGTGTCATCAATATCCAACGCTAACCCAGGACGATCATGGTTCGCCAACTGTGTTTTTAAAGACTCAATCGAATGCATAGAAAACTGTTGCCTTTCGTCCTATGGGACTCATCAGTGAAGCGCACATCTTCAGAGGCAACGGACATAGGGGTATGTCCGAGAGAAGGAGCAATCAGTTGATATTTACCTTTTGCAAGAGTTCGCAGAGAAGGAACGTAACGAGATCTTCCACCTCACCGTCTCCAGCCGCAATCGGCGCATAGCTGATATGTCTCGCGCGCTTGGCCAGCACTCCATAGGCCACTTCATGATACGGTTGAGGAACTGTATCGTCGTCATCCATCGAACGTTCTAGTCGCCAGTCTCCGTTCAGATCGAACTCAAAACGATATATTCTCGAACCCCAGGTAAACGCCGCGCGGTAAACATCTTTCCCGACAATACACCAACTAAGACGCAGCTTGCGTGACTGCGTGCAGTAATACTGCTCTATGTACTCCCCTACTTGCAATATACAGTGGGCAGAAATAGTAAGCTCGCGTCTCCTTACCATCGATGTCGATATCGGCTCGTTCATCCATTCAGGTAGATCACCTGAATCAGATACTCTCTGTTCTTCCGACACTCTTCCTACCCTTTCTCCCATCCCTCAACCCATGCGCTGAGACGCACAGAGGGTGATTGATCCTATACTAAAACTGAAAAACGCGCAAGACTCCTCTCCCTATACCCTATACTTTCCTGCTTCGAACACCACTTCGTCATCTACTTTTATCTGATCCGCCGCCACAAAAATATCGACGTGATAGCGTGTCTTACCTGGCTCTAAACCTGGTTTTTTATAGACACCATGTTTCTCGCCAAGAGAAAGGTGGAGACCTGTCATGCGTTCGTAGGCGGTAATATCGTTGACCATGCGGGTGCGTCCCATGGCAGGGTTTAGGCCTAAGCCAAATTCACGCACGAGCATGCGTTCTTGCAGGCGAACCATGGCCAAGATTTCTTGAAAGGCTTGCGGGGCGCGTGGCGCGTAAAAAATTCCTTCGCGGATGGTGGCAGGAAAAGGGTCATGTAATTGCACTAAATGATCCATGCCGGCAAAGCCGTAGACAAGGAGATCTCCGTTTGTCTTGCTCAAATCTTTTGGCTCGGTAAAGACTTCTCCGATCGGAAAGGTGCCGCCGACATTTGTCATGCCTTTGTAATCCCCCACATTTAATTTGGCCTCTTCCATCGGGCTTTCGTAGATGAGGGTTGCATCTCCGCATTTCACCGTGACACGTTTGCAGGTATCAAGGCGTTGCTTGAGGGCATGACCAAGAGGACGAAAATAGGTCGGATCGTATGCCAAGGATTCAAGGTAGGTGGGCCACTGCTCCTCTGACATGCGGTTGAGATGGATGTGTTCAATGGTTTTAAGGCCACAAGCAAAAATCTCTAAACGAAACCGGAATTCATTTAAACGAAAATTCGTTGACTGCACGAGAATAACAATCCCCCCTCTTGGCATGGCCTTAAACTTGGCGCGAATTTCATCCCCCGTAGCATCTGCCACCTTTACAAATTCTGCTGTAGGCAACACAACACGATACGCTTCGACAAGTAAGCGCGTAAGCGCATCTTCCTCGTCAAATAAAACTAAGGCCGCATGCTCCGGCGAATATTCAAGCGCGAGTCCAAGCGTGTCCCGCAGGTTTTTTATGGCTAAGCCTAATAAATCAGACATGAACCCTATCTTTACGCAGCTTGGGCATTTTGTCGAGGTGAGCAGGCAACAACCTCCTCGACGGGTGTTTCGACGAGAAAAATGGCTTGCTGTTTTAACTCTTCGTCCATGTCACGAGCATAGGAGGGCAGGGGCGTGAGGGTAAATACATCTCTTTCCCTGTCTACCGTAAGTTTAACGCGTAAATCGGTTGGACTGATAAGCAAGACGCGCATCCCGTACCCGGGCTCAATCATGCGCCATTCTTTGCCCAAGAGTCCATCCATATTTTGCATTCCATCCGTCGCTTCGTATAAACGATCCGCTTCCCCTGGGGAAAGGAACAGGAGTTTTTCTTTTGGGTCTTGTATATCCCCTTCCGAGTGCAAAAATTCCGTGTAAGGATTCGCTTCGGTGACGTATATCGACGCCCCAGATTTCATCATAAAGATTTTCCCTCCAACTTGTTGACGAGGACTGACAGGTAAGACATGGATAACCCTATCTGCGTCTTCTGCGGTTTCCAGAGAGTCCATCCACGCTCTGACCTCTCTATCGACTGCATGACTCACTTCTTCCGTATTTTTTGCTGTTTTTCGTATTTTTTCCACCCTCTTCGTCAACGCATGCGCCTTTTTCCAAAGGTCGTCATACACCACGTTTTCAGAAAGACGTTGCATCTTGGATCCTTCAAGACGAGGCATTTCACTCATAGAGTATTATTTCCAAAATGGTTCTAAGTTCCAATCCTTCTCCCACATCGCACGGAATACCTCACTATTTGCTAAAATCACCGTTTCTTCGACACACCATTCAGACCAATTCTCGGGGTGACGATGCGTGTCAGCAATAAACGCAGGCCAATCCATCCATTTGATGGCTTCGACTTCGTCGGGATTCGGCATGGGAGGCTGTTCGGTCTTGGCGACGATGATGGGACATATTTCGTTTTCCATCACGCCGTAACGGGTGAAGCAATAGCGATAGGGAGCGATTTCGATAAGGTCATCCATTTCTAATCCTAATTCAAATCCAATCCGGCGCTTCCCTGCTTCGACGGGCGATTCTTCAATGGTTGGATGTCCACAGCAGGAATTGGACCACACGAGTGGCCAGGTTTTTTTGGTTTTGGCGCGCTGCTGAAGAAGGAGCTCACCTTTTCCGTTAAAGATAAAGGCCGAGAACGCGCGATGGAGTGGCGTTTGTGCGCTATGCACTTCGGACTTTGGCATCGTGCCAAGAATATTGTTCTGTTCGTCGACTAAGACGACGTATTCAACCTGGGACATACAGGAGTTCGGTATTTTATTATTTCATGGCTGCTTGGACATCTTGCAAGATTTGCCCGGCATGGCTGACAGGATCGACATCTGGATAGACCTGCGCGATCATCCCTTCAGGATTGATGAGATAGGAAATACGTTTCGTGAACAGTAAGCCATCGGCACCGTAGGCTTTGATGGTGGTCTTTTCTGTATCCGCGAGTAAGAGAAATGGAAGATGATATTTGTCAGCGAATTCTTTGTGGCGCTCCGCTGTGTCCGCGCTCACGCCCAACACGACGATGCCGAGTTTTTCAAAATCAGCGAATTGATCGCGGATGGTGCACGCCTCTTTGGTACAGCCTGGGGTATCATCCTTTGGATAAAAATAGAGAAGAACCCACTTACCCTTGAATTGTTCGAGGGTGTAGGCCTGATTGTCTTGCGCGAGCAAGGAAAAGCCGGTGGCTGGGGTGTTTGGTTGCAACATATGCATTGACAATACCATAGAAAATACGTAAGAAGAACTATCCGCATCCTGTGGTGGCATGGTGCCATCGAGCGGATAAGGAGAACGACGATGAGTCTTCCCGATCCAGAGACCGTCAGACGACACTGCGTCGACGCAACACGACCCGAATCATACATCTTCCTCCTCAAGTTCGTGGAGGCGTTCTGCTCCCGCGGAACCGCCGAAGCTGCGACATCCGAAGAGCGGGAGGTGGCGCGAGAGGCTCTCGACGCCCTGCGTGAAGCGCTGGGGAATGGAGAGGTCATCAAGCGGCTGACCCAGGAGTGGCTGCATGATGGCATCGACGCTATCCGGGAACGCGTCGCGTTCGCGAAGAATCACACGCCCACACGGCACTGGACCTTCGACGAGCTGCTGGGAGATACTCCCAAGACCCCGATCTCTCACTGGACGATCGCGAAATACCTGAACATTTCCTGCGTGACGGCGGATGGGTTCCACCGACTCACGCACGTCTACTGGACCGCCCTGCGAGACCTCGCTTCCCTCGAGGTGATGCGCACCCCCACAGATGTCGAGCTGGTGGAGCAGCTTCTTCGGAAGGCCATTCTCGACTCCTGCGCCGTGGCGTCGCCGCCTGAGACGCCCTGGTATGACAAGGGCGTGTACAAGGATCGCTGCACGCGCTATAAATTCAGTCCCAGTAACGGCCTGTTCTTCGGCATCGAAGACACCCGCTGGGCGCCTGGCACCGACATCTATTAAACAATCATACTCCTCTCTCCCTCGCTCGCTGAGATACTCCCCTCTCACGAGCTCTTTTATTTTTTATCCCAACCCTCTTCGGCGTATGTCACTCCGTTTTTAACCGCCTCTACAATACGACGAACGTAGGGAATGATCGTCTCCGGCAACGCATCAACAGCAAACCAGGAAAGATCGTCGCATTTCTCTGGCTCCTGGTTGGTGGGCTCACCTTCCCATTTGTGAATGGTAAAAATGTGATCGGTACGATGACCATCTGCCGCAGAACGACTCACGCAATGAACATAGGCTAGATCTTCTCGTCGAACATCGATCCCAACTTCTTCTTTTGCTTCACGAATCATGGCGGATATCAATGACTCCCCTTCTTCAACGTGGCCGGAGGGTAGTCCATACATCCCATCGCAATATCCTGTATTCACACGACGAGATAGAAGGATACGATGATCTTTCTGCAAAATAAGATAGACGGCGCTAATGACTTTGAAACGTTCTTTCATGATTTTACTATAACATATCGAAGATCGTCCGAGAGGCAGACGTCGTGTAGAAATACTTCTCAAAATAGGCTAAGATTAGCCACTATTTTTTGTCTAATCTTAGCCTAAAATACTCATATCCCCTCTTGACAATCTTGGCATTTTCTGATATAGTATTCTTTCAAGGATGTAACGGTGCCTGAACCTTACAACCGCCCACCAAAAGAAGGCAGAGAGCGCGACTCCATTGTGATGAGCTGTTCGGCCTGAAGTCGACCCACATAAACCCTTTACAAAGGTGTCGACATCACGCCCCGGCAGCCCATCGCTCACGCGAACGGGAACCGAATGATCGATTCGATCATCCATCAACTCGCGCCGTAAGAAGCGCTTTTTCCCCCAAAAGAGGTTCACCATGTACCGTCTCATCGGTCTCTCGATCACCTTCCTCCCGTTCCTTCTCGCCTTTCTCCTTCTCTTCCCCGCGCCCGCGCGTGGCCAGGGTCGTCCGACCCCGACCGTCACCAGCGGCGTGGTCGCGGCGGTCGCCCGTGCGGCCGAGCCCTCGCCCGACAGCGACCCGTTCGTAGTGGTCGACGGGCAGCGCCAGCTGCTCGTCACCGCCACGCGCGACGCGCCGCTCCTGTGGCGGACGTCGGGCCACGCGCTCACGGACATCATGTCGCGCCTCACGGAGATCGGCTGCGACGAGGACGAAGTCGCATGGCAGGTCGACGGCCGGACGGTGCTCTGCACCGAGCCGAGCCGCCACGGCCTCACCGCCGCCCAGGCCGCGGTCGGCGAGCTGCAGCACATCCGCATCATGACGTCGGCGCACCCGCGCATGACCGACCCGGTCGCCGCGGCGCTCAACCCGCGCGCGATCGGCCTCGTGCAGGTCATCGAGTACGCGCGGCGCCACCACGGCCGAGCGCCCCACGCCGCCCGGGCCAAGCGCAGTCACAGCCGCCACTGATCCCACCCCTTCGACCTTTCACCTCGGGCCTCTACGTCGTACGTACGCCCACAGGGTCTCGGCGCACCCTCCTCCAAGCGCTCCGGACACACTCTTCTACAGGGTGTGTTTTCGCGTTTAGGGGGAATGGGAAATCACGCAACACGCATCATGTAACATGTAACATCAATCAAATCTCCCCCTCTCCCCATCTAGGGCTCCTGTTCCTTTTAATATCCAAGAAAGATTCACACGGGTGACACGGAGGCGGGTCCCCTGTCACGCGCAGATGTAACGTTATGCTCTCCCGTCTTGCTGAGTGCAGTCGAGCATGACAGGGTGCCGCAGTGGCAGGACCCGTGGGAACAAAGATAGGCATTAAAAGTAACAGGAGCCCATCGCCTATATATCACTATCCAATCCCTACTCGCTCATAGATACCGTTTAGGTTTTGGAACTCCTCCCCTAACCCCTCCTCGCCGGAGGAAGGGAACTTTAGGATACCTGTTTGGCTGCGAGATCCCTCACTGCGCATGACTTCGTTCGGGATGACGGATGGGGGGCGACCGGAGGAGAGGAATACATAAAACCCCTCTTGCGAGGGGCTTTATGAGACGATGCGTCGCTTACGCGGCAGCTTGTTCGTCGAGGCGCATCACGTTGACAGCGCGAGGACCCTTGTCAGAGTCTTCCGTGTCGAAGGAAACCATATCGCCGACACGAAGGTCGTCGAAGGCTACGTTCATAAGGGCGGACGTGTGAAAAAATACGTCCTTGTCTGCGCCTTCAGGGGTGATGAATCCAAAACCCTTGTCGGTGATGCGTTTTACAACTCCATTCATAGAATGTGGGAGTTAAGTGAATAATCCGCAAATGTAGGCCTGCGTGCGGAAGTTCAAAGACTCTCCACCTCGGGCTCGTTTGCTAGAAAGCAATATAGCACAATGCTTAGAAAAAGGGAAGAGTGATGACAAAGGAGGCAAAATCATGCTACAACCCGGGCATGAGAATTGGCATTATTGGAGCCGGCGCGGCAGGCATGATGGCGGCCGCATCTGCTTTGGAAACGCATCCGCATGCGGAAGTCTTTTTACTAGAAAAGAATGATGGGTTAGGGAAAAAGGTGATTATTTCTGGAGGTGGACGCTGCAATGTGACGACCGGGATGCGCGATGTACGTACGGTTCTCACGAAGTATCCACGTGGAGGAAAGTTCTTATCTTCGGCGATGTACCACTTTCCTCCTCAAGCCGTATACGACTGGTTCGAGGCACATGGAGTCCCCTTAAAGACCGAGGAAGATCTACGTGTCTTCCCTCAATCCAATAATGGCAAAGATATTGTCGGAGTGTTTGAACGGTTGTTTCGTGACTCGAAGGTTCGGGTCTATTTAAAAACAAGCCTGTCGTGCGTCGCAAAACGTGGTGATCAATTCGTCCTCACGGTCAAGAACCAACCTGAACCACTTGTCGTCGACAAACTCATTCTGACAACAGGCGGACAAGCCTATCGTCAAACGGGTTCGACCGGAGATGGCTACGCCTTCGCGCAAGCGTTAGGACATACAAGCACTCCCCTCGCTCCGAGCTTGAATGCCTTTTATACACGCGAAACCTGGCCGCATACCTTGTCAGGCTTGTCATTTGAGCAGGCCAAGTTCGTAGCGGAACGAGATGGCCGCCCGTCATTTACAGGTCCCTTTTTATTTACACATAAGGGTGTGAGCGGCCCAGCAGTATTTGCCTTGTCAGCTCAGGTCGCCTTTGAGACGTATGATGCAACACGTCCCCTGCTCATTTATCTCGACTTGTTTCCGCAACAGACACATGAACAACTGCTCGCTGAATTGATCACGTTCATAAAACAGCATCCCAAGAAACAATTTGTGACGGTGTTGGGAAATATCGTGCCTAAATCTCTCGCACAAGTAACGTGCGAAGAACGATCTATTCCTCTTACGAAACATGCGGCGGAGGTGAGTAAAAAAGACTTATTCGGATGCAGTTAGTGGCTTAAGCAAATCCCTCTCCATGTCTTTGGACGTGGAGCCGGAGATGAATTTGTGACGGCTGGTGGAATCCCGTTGGAGGAAGTCGATCCTGCAACGATGGAATCAAAAATTTGTCCTGGGCTATTTTTTGCCGGAGAATTGTTGGATGTCGATGGATATACAGGTGGATTCAATCTCCAGGCATCGTGGGCGACGGGGAGATTGGCAGGAGAGAATGCATGCGTGAGAGACTAGCCATTCTTTCTGTGTCATCCCGAACGCAGTCCGACGGAGTGAGGGATCTCGCAGCGGAACAGGTATCCCAATGGCTACTTGTTCCGGTCGAGATTCCTCGGTCGTCATCGAACTCCTCGGTCGGAATGACGAGCTAAAAATGGGGAAATCACACATTTACAACATCCCTAAATCTAACGTCTGGTCGAAGTGGATTTGGCTGACGAAATCGGGGGTGTGACTCACGAGGATGAGGGTGCCTTGGTAGGCTTCGATGGCTTTGGCGATGATGGGAAGATGGCGGAAGTTGATGTGGTTCGTGGGCTCGTCGAGGATGAGAAGACCTGGGCGCTGCAAGACGAATTGCGCGAAGCAGAGTAAGCCTTTTTGTCCTTCTGAGAGGGATCCCACCTTATTTTTCAAGAGATTGGAGGTGATCAAAAATTCTGAGGCCACGGCACGTAAACCTTCATTGGAAGGAATTTCCATGACGGATTCAAGGGCGGCGTAGGCGGTGTCGTCAAAGTTGAGGCCGGAAAAATCTTGGCGGTAGTAGCCGACTTTTACGCCTTCGCCGATTTTAATCCCTGGATCTTCTTGGGCGGCGATGGCTTTGAGCAGTGTACTCTTGCCGATGCCGTTTGGTCCCGCAATCAATAAGCGACGGCGTTTACGTAAAACGATATCAACGTCAACGCGCACGGGTTCGTGTTTTTTTAAGATCGAGACCGAGGTCATGGTCACCACCGCTTCGCTATAGTCTTGGGCAGGGATCGTGAAGTCACGGATGGTTTTATCGTCGCGGCGGACATCGACCATCTCGTCTTCGGCTTCTTCAATTTGATCCCGTAATTTGCTCGCGAGCTTACGCATTTTTCCTCCTTTATTCGCAAAGAAGTTGACCTTGTCTTTGCGATCTTGGATATCTTTCAAGAGACGCGCATTTTGCATGCGTTCACGTTCTAAACGTGCGGCGATTTCTTCCACCACATCGAAATAGTTGCCGACGTATTGCTCCATTTTGTGCGTGTATACATCTAAGTGCAGCACGCCTTCGGTAAAGGCATTTAAGAAATCGGCGTCGTGGGAAATGACGACCACGGTCTTGGGATACATGACAAGGAAGGAGGTGAGGTGGTCGATCCCATCACGGTCGAGGTTGTTCGTAGGCTCATCCAATAATAAAATATCTGGTTCTTGGATAAGAGCGTATGCCAATAATAAACGCGCTTGTTGTCCGCCGGAGAAGTCTTTGATCTTTTTCTCAAGTGGCGCATGAAGGTTAACGGTTTCGAGGACGTCTTTGATGCGGCCATCAAGGTTGTACGGCACATCTTTAAAAGCGTGCGCAAAAAATTCGCGCACGGTATTTTCCATATGTTCACGCGCCATAACTTGCAGGCCGATGGCGACGGTCGCGTCTTTTTGGATATGGATTTGCCCTTCGTTGGGTTTGTAGACCCCCGTGAGGAGCTTGAAGATAGTGCTTTTACCAGCCCCATTTTGGCCCATGAGGGTAATCTTGGCGTTTTCGCGAATAGAAAAACTCGCTTCATCTAAAATTGGATGATCTTCGTCATGATGAAAGACGACCTTATCAAAGCGGATAAGGACATTGCCGTGGTCAGTAGCCATAAAGAGCCAATAGTAAACCAGAAAAAAAGGACTTTTGCAACCCGTAGGTTCCCCTCCTCCGGCGAGAGCTTGCCCTGCACCATCGTGCAGGGAGGGGTCAGGGGAGGAGTTCCAAGAAAGCAACGGTAATGTCTGATCGATGGTGGTTGGATAGTGATATATAGGCGATGGGCTCCAGCTGGCCGCATGATTTTTGACTTACAGAACTCGCATTCCGCCAGAGCTCTTTGTGGCGGACCGAAGCCAAGGCCTGCAACTGCAAATCGAGAGCAACGGCCTTAGCTTCTTGCTCAGACAGCTGTAAGTCAAAAATCATGCGGCCAGCTGGAGCCCTAGATGGGGAGGTGTGTGAGGGAAGATGACAAACACCCGTTATCCGTCTAGGATGCCTATTATCTATGCAATTGCCTAAGCGCCGATCTCAGATGCTTAAAAAGCGAGACGATGGCCAAGAACGCTTTTATATTACGGCTACGGGATTAGAGAAGCTGAAACGCGATTTAGTGCAACTAAAGGCTGACTTGCCCAAAATGGCCGATGATTTGGCTCGGGCGATTGCGATGGGAGATTTGAGTGAGAACGCGGAATATACCGAAGCCAAGGCACGTTTGAGCCGAGCGCATGGACGTCAATTTTCTTTGGATGAGCGGATTAAGAATGCGATTATTATCAATGAAGCCGAAAGCGATGGAGCAGTACGTTTAGGGGTGAAAGTAACGGTAGAGGTCAACGGCAAACAAAAAACCTTTCAGATTGTGGGTCCCGCGGAAGCGAATCCGTCACAAGGACGCATTTCACTGGTGTCCCCTCTTGGGAAAGAATTGATCGGGAAAAATCCTGGCGACATTGTGAACGTGCAGACGGAGGCGGGCGTGACGGTGTATCGAGTCGTGGCGATTGAATAACAAAACACCCCCGTCATTCCGAAGAAGGAGTCCTCGACGACTGAGGGATCTCAACCGGAACGGGTAGCCATTGGGATACCTGTTCAGCTGCGAGATCCCTCACTGCGTATGACTTCGTTCGGGATGACGGGGAAAGATAAGACTTGAAAAACTAGTACCGATACTGCTCTGGCTTAAATGGCCCCTTGTGGTGAATACCTAAGTATTTTGATTGCTTGTCGGTGAGGGTGGTGAGCTTCACGCCTAATTTTGCGAGATGAAGTCTCGCCACTTCTTCGTCCAATTCTTTTGGCAACATGTAGACCTTGCCTTGTTCGTATTTCCCATCATTCGACCATAACGCCATTTGCGCCAAGGTTTGGTTAGTGAAGGAGGCGCTCATGACAAAACTTGGGTGGCCGTGGGCGTTGCCAAGATTCACTAACCGCCCTTCAGACAAAAGGATGAGACATTTCCCATCTGGCCAGATGAATTTGTCGACTTGTGGCTTAATGGTTTCACGTTTGATGGTGGATTGTTCGAGGAGCCAAGCAACGGAGATTTCACTATCAAAATGACCAATGTTGCACACAATGGCACCGTCCTTCATCGCACTCATGTGTTCGCCCGTGATGACGTCGCAACAGCCGGTGGCGGTTACAAAAATGTCACCGATAGAAGCGGCTTCGTCCATGGTCACGACTTCGTAGCCTTCCATGGCGGCCTGTAGGGCATTGATTGGATCGATTTCGGTAACGAGCACGCGCGCGCCAAAGCCATCCATGCTTTGGGCGCAGCCTTTGCCGACATCACCGTAGCCTGCTACGACGACGACTTTCCCGGCGATCATGGTGTCGGTCGCGCGCTTGATGCCGTCTGCCAAACTTTCACGGCAGCCGTATTTGTTATCAAATTTTGACTTGGTGACGGAATCGTTCACATTGATCGCTGGAAGCTTGAGTGTTCCCTGTTCCATCATTTGATAGAGACGATGGACACCCGTCGTCGTTTCTTCGGATACACCCTTAATCTCCGCTAACATCTCAGGATGTTTTTCGTGGACGAGAACGGTCAGATCTCCCCCATCATCAAGGAGCATGTTTGGACCTTTGCCATCGGCGAATTTCAAGCTTTCTTCGACGCACCACCAATATTCTTCCTCTGATTCCCCTTTCCAGGCGAAGACTGGAACGCCAGCAGCAGCAATTGCAGCAGCCGCGTGATCTTGCGTTGAGAAAATATTACAGCTGCTCCAGCGAACCTCTGCGCCGAGCTCGATGAGCGTCTCGATGAGGACTGCGGTCTGGATTGTCATGTGCAAACAACCGGCGATGCGTGCGCCTTTGAGAGGCTTGCTTGCGCCGTGTTGCGCGCGCAAGGCCATGAGGCCCGGCATTTCTTTTTCCGCCAAAATAATTTCTTGGCG
>CAZIQG010000014.1:0-8015 GCA_964541725.1 uncultured Gammaproteobacteria bacterium | reverse complement strand
GTGAATCGATACGCTTGTGTTCCGTGCGTCTCTACAACGTAGGTGGCAAGCACAGCTCCGATTTGGGCGCAGGTTTTTAGGTCTTTTCCCTGTTCGTATCCGACAAAGAATCCCGCGCGAAAGGCATCTCCTGCTCCCGTTGGGTCGACGCAGGCTTGTGTAGGACAGGCGGAAACGCGCATGGATTTACCGTCTGACGTCTGAATAAGGGAACCTTCGGCTCCTAATGTTGTCACAAGCAATTCCACTTTGGACAAAAGTTCGACGATGGAAAAGCTGGTTCGATCAGTCAACAACTTCATCTCGTAATCATTGGCCATAATGCACCAGGCATCGTTTACTCCTTGCCGTAACTCTTCAGGAGTAAAGAGGGTAATGGCTTGACCAGGATCAAAGATGGCTTTCACTCCCAGCTCTTTTGCTTCACGCAAATGTTTGAGCATGACAGAAACGGGGTTGGGACTGACAAGGACGAAGGAAGGAGCATGTGCGAGATCTTTCAGAGAGGTGCGACCGGCTTCTGCTAAGGGTCCTGGGAAAAATCCGGTGATCTGGTTGTTGGCTTTATCCGTAATGATATGTGCTGCCGCGGTAAGCAAGGAAGGCTCTTCATGAATATATTCGGTAGATAGGCCTACGGCTCGCAACCGCTCTAGATACGACCCTCCGTCAGAGCCTACGGCAGACACGATGAGAGGCGTTGCCCCTAAGGCCCGCATGGCATAGGCGATATTTCCCGCCGTTCCTCCCCAGGCTCGCTCTAACCGCTCTACCAAAAATCCTACACTGAGGATGTGTAATTGATCTGGCAACAGATGGTCAGAGAAACGGTCAGGAACATTCAGGATGTAGTCGTAGGCTAAGGAGCCTGAGATAAGGATGGACATTGCGCGCCATGATAGCAGGCCGAGGAAAGAGAGCAAGTCCGGGTTAGCTCGTGCGTTTACCTTGCATTAACATCTCGACCGCGTGTTCGAGAGAACCGGCTGGTGTTACTTGGCCACTATTCACAAAGAAGATTTCGTCCGCTTCTTCAATCGTGTTTAAGCGATGGGCGATAATGACTTTGACCGTATCTTTTGGCAATTGTTTCATGACTCGTTCTAATTTTTGTTCGGTGACGGTGTCGATATTGGCAGTCGCCTCATCCAATATCAACACATCCGGGCAACGGAGGACAGCGCGCATAAAAGCGATAAGCTGTCGCTCTCCGACGCTCAGACCATCTCCCCCACTCGCGACAGGCGTTTCCAAGCCTTTTTCAAAGGATTGGATAAGGGGGATAAGTCCCGCCTCATTCATCATCTGCGTGAGCCGCTCTTTTGAATACGGGAGATAGCGCTCGTTTCCATACACGAGATTTTCTCCAATGGTTCCACTAAAGAGAAACGGTTCTTGCAAAATAAACCCGATTTTCTGCGCGCGTTCGGCGGGTGAATACGAACGGATGTCTCGTCCGTGCAAACAGATACTGCCTTGTGTTGCATCATATAAACGCGCCATGAGAGAGGCAGTCGTTGTCTTCCCCCCACCCGTTGGACCAACAAGTGCATAGGTTTTGCCTTTTTCCAAGCTGAATGAAACATTCTTGATAACCTCCTTCCCATCAGGATAATGAAAGGCGACGTCTTTAAAAGATAGGACGCTTGCATCTTTGTTTATGCTCGACATCTTAGACGAAGGGATGGTCTCCAAGTCTGTCTTTAACGCCAATATTTCTGAGACACGTTCCCAGCCCGCTAGGGCAACTTGAAAGCTACTCCAGAGCGCTGCTAATTGTCGTAAGGGTGTATAGAAGTTATGGATATACGATAAGAAACTGATTAATAACCCTAGCGTAAAACTGCCTTGGGTGATGAGGTAGATCCCATAGGCAAGCACGATCAGCTGAGCAAGGTTCGCGGATAATCCGTATAATGGAGTAAAGATCGCGTTTGCTAAGCTCGCACGCATGGACGTGACATACGTGGATTCATTTACTTCTTGGAAGCGTTTACGGAAATAATCACGACGATTGAACGCCACGATAACCTTGAAATTTTGCAAGCTTTCTTGGATTTCGCTGCTCATCCCCCCCACGCTTTGCAAATTACGCGTGTTTTGACGCTTAACCCAAGGGGAAAGGATTTGTGTAAGGACTAACAAGAATGCTGCAGGCGCCAGAGCCGCTAAACCCAATCGACCATGAATACTTAGCAAAAAGATGCCTGCCCCAAGCATGATGAAGAGGCTTCCCACTAGTTGCATTAAGGACTGCGAGAAGAACATGTTGAGCTTGTCCGTGTCGTTGTTGATGCGTGAGATCAAATCTCCTGCTTTGTTCTGTGTAAAGAAGGCAACGGGTAATTCTTGCAGCTTGGTAAATATGGCATTACGTAATTTGAACAGGACGCGCTGCCCCACTCCCCCCATCCAGCGAGTTTGTACGTAGCCACTCACGAGAGCTAAGAGATAAACGATGAGAAGAATCCCTCCGTACATCAGTACGCCTTGGTACTGTTTTGTCTGTACATAGGTATCAACCGCGTGTCCGATGAGGAGTGGTGCGCAAATATTCAGCGCGGCATTGAGAAAAATGCCAACAAAAGCAATGGCAAGCGCTCGTTTTTCGTCTGCGAGAAGTTGGCTCAGGTTTTGCCAGAGGGTTTTCCAAGGGCGCTCGGCTGGCTCAGCTTCGCTGGGCTTATTCTTGAGGGTGTAATTCATAGTGACTGGTGCTGCGCTGGGAATTGTAAACCTGGACGTATTCGGGTGAAGCGGCTAATAGCTCCGTATGCGTCCCTTTGGCCAACACTTCGCCTTCCATCAAGAAAATCACTTGATCGTAGTCTTCTACAGAAGAGATTTTTTGGGTGACCGAAATTAAGGTTAGATTCGGATAATTTTTTTGGAGATTCGCGATGATTTTTTGTTCGGTTGGAGCATCCACACGTGCGGTAAAATCATCTAAGAACAACACGCTGGGATTGATCGCTAAGGCACGTGCCAACATTAAGCGCTGTTTTTGTCCCCCTGATAGGCTCGTGCCTCGTTCTGACACAATTGTGTCTAAGCCTTGTGGCAACGATTGGACGAGATCGTTTAATTCAGCCGTATCGATTGCTCGCTGGAGTGACTCATTGGTTGCTAATGGACTAAAGGCAATATTTTCACGCAAACTAAGGTTAAAGAGAATGCTGTCTTGAAACACAAGACCGAGTCGGCGATAGAAGGCCTCAGAGGTGTAGGCACTGATCGGATGTCCATCATATAAAACCGTTCCGCTTGTGGGTGGAAGCAGACCCGTTAATACATAGAGGAGTTGTGTTTTTCCGGCGGCCGTTGGACCAATGATCGCAACGCGTTGGCCAGGGAGAATCTCGAAGGATACTTCTTTTAAGACCGTGTTTTCTCCATAGGCAAGCTTCACCCCTTGCACGGAGATTTTTCCTTGGAGAGACACGCCGATCGTGCCTGTATTCGCAACAGGAGGTAAGTTGAGGACCTGTGAAATACGCTCATATGAGGCAGATGCCTGAGCGATCAAGTTACTCATGAAGCCGATGATTAAGATTGGGAAGATCAACAGCGCGATGTAGGTCGTAAAGGCGGCAAATGACCCAAGGCTCATACTCCCTAGCACCACAAACCTTCCGCCCAATACCAAAATGATCAGCATGGCAATATTCGCCAAGAAGGTGATCATAGGGATCATGCCGGCAAATAAGCCGAGGATGCGATAACCAAGATCGCGGGCCTTGGTATTGGCTGCGAGGAATTTTTGGTACTCCCCTTCGGTGGCATGCAAGACACGGATGAGGGAAGCGCCAAGGATGCTTTCATTGATGACCTTGTTTAACCAATCAATGACTTCACGGCTTGAAATAAAAAGCTGACGGACTTTTCCAAAGACGACAAAGAACGTTCCCGCAATGAACGGCAAGATACTCAAGACCGCTAAGGCTAAGCGGAAGTTAATCGTGAGCAAAAGAATGCTTGCCCCCACAATGATACAGATGGAGGAGACGATGGAAGAAACGGCTTGCGAGACAAATAATTTAATCGAATCGACATCGGCGGTGAGATTTGTCAGCAATTTTCCGGGTTGGGCAGTATGGATCGCCGTGTACCCCTGGACAGAGATCGTGTTGGACACCTTTTGGCGTAAGTCACGAGCAACACGCTCGGCCACATAGATCTGCACGAGAAATTGCAAAGAAGTAAAGATGAAGATTCCGACAGAAATCAGCAAAAACTCCTCAACAACCGTTTTGAGGATAAGCGTGTTCCCCGCATAGGCATCCATGCCATTAGCGACAAGTTTGGGCAGCACCAAATTTAAGCCATTGCTCAACACAGCAAAGATGATGAGCAGCCCTACAAGTCCTGCATACGGGCGTAAGAGTTCAAACACGCTCGGCTTTTTTGCTATGGGTTGAGAGGCTCGCTTGGGTTTGTCCATACGATCTGCAGGTGGCTTACAATTTTCTCTTGGATACGTTGGAGGGATTGGAGGTCATTCTCGCTAAGAGACTCAAAGAGCTCAGCCACGATGCCAAAACAACGCTTTTTTGCCAGTAATAAGACCTTCTTTCCTGCAGGCGTGAGCGAGAGCTCTGTCTTACGTCGGTCTTCGGTATCTTTTTTGCGTGTGACGAGACCTTCTTCGCTCAAACTATTCACGAGCTGCGTGGCAGCGCTTGAAGTCATCCGAAACCGTTGTGCCAGGTCCTTGATGGTTTTTGCATCTTCGTGGGCGATCGCGATCAAGACAGAGAGGCGCGTATTGGTTGGGACGCCAGTTGGCATAGGTTCACGACGTTGACGGTAGGCCTTCCACCGCGTGATGGCTTCCATGGTTTGAAAGAGTTTTTCCAAGCGTTCTTGTCTGTTCATATGAGGAATGGAAAAATAGTTAAGTATCTTACAATACTAGGGACGATTTTGATCTGTGTCAAACTATGCATTTTACCTAAATAGGACTTACGCGTTTGGATAAAGAGCAGGCTTTGCTCATTCACTGGATGAGCAAATGAGTCGCGGAGTAAGGCGTACTAAAAAAAGAAAGCCCACTCAGCGGATAGAGTAAGCTTGCGATTAGTCGGTGGGTCTCAGGTTGGGGCATCTTTCCCGAAGATACCCAACGGTGGGAAAGGCGCCAGGAGGAGGGGCTGCTCCGATGCAGCTCACATAGAAGTAGTTGAGGCGGGGGTTGGGAGGGGCATCTCCTACATAAATCGAGTGAAAAATTCCCGGACATCTACAGATCTCGTTGCCGCAATCGCAGATGGCCGAGTCGGTCACCCCCCAAGGGTGGTACTCGACCGAATGCCAGGGGCTCTGCACCGTGACGCTCGGTGCCGTGCAGTCCAACAGCCCCAGGAAGAGACCCGTAACGAACAGGCTGCGGAGGAAGAACAAAAGCGCCGTATTCTTGTTCATGACCGACTCTCTTTCCGAGCCCTTAGCTCTAATCCGTTCGTATCACAATTCGACTAATAAAACAAGGGCTAGATACTCGTCTAGCCCTTGTTTTTGATTCTACTCTTATTACTTCTTCCAAATGTACTTAGCTGCGCGCCACACGTATTTGACGATGATAAGCAGGATAAAGAAGTAAATAATGTATTGGATCGCCAAGAAGAAGAGGGCGACGAGGGTGATGCTCAAGTCTTGGGCAATCTTGTTGAGGTCTTGGACGAATTCGCGTAATGCATTTTTCCAGGATTCTTTTAAGCTGTCTCCGTCGAGGTATTTATTTTCGTAAACAGCCAAGGAAAAATAGGTGTATTCAAGCCGGTCGAGCTGTTCGGCTTTGGCACGGGAAAGACGATCAAGCTGTTCGCTGATATTGATCCGCTCTTGGGTTAGGCGCTCGATGATCTGCAATTTACTTGTGATGATGTTGGCGAGACTGTTGGCATCTTGGGCGCGTGTCGCAACGGCGGTAATTTCATCATATGCCTTGGTTGCATCTTCCAAGGTCTTTTCTATGGTTGCTTTCTTTTTTTGCAAGATCTCGACTTCGCTTGTGAAGTCATCAATGGTGCGCTTGATCGTTTGCGTATTTTCAGACAAATCCTTTGGTCCCAACGCCTTCACATAGGTCAACACATCTTCGACGCGAGCACGCTCGACTTTGAAGGTGTAATCACAATTATGATCCGATTGATGAGCGTTTTCAAAGATAACGTAGCTCGCCGCTTTTAAGGCGATGATCTTGCCACAGGTATCTTGGAGGCGGCTCGTCTCTATGACTCCACGGTAGTTTGTGACTTCGTAGGCTTCAGCATCGTTCCCGGTGGGAGGCTGTGCAGGGACGGGGGCAATGGAAGGATTAATATTCCGGATGGATAATTCCGGCATGGCGGCGCTGTCGGCGGCCCCTCCCATCATTTTGCCATAGTAGTCCTGGGTGGCAGGGTAGCCCGTCGTCGCTGCCCCTCCATACCCGATGCGTTGCAGGGGCGAGAAGGAGGAGAACGAGGAACCGAATAAGCGCCCAACAAAGGCAAGGACAATGATCGCGATCAAGCCCGCTCCCAAGAGCTTAAGCACGTGTACCTGCTTGGTGTTTAGTTGGTTTAGAAAATTCATATACCAGGAGTATAGCAAATGCGACCAAAAACCCCATCATGGAGATGGGGTTTGAGGGAATTCGTTTTGCGTTAGACGTTCAAGGCGCGGATGATCGCGTCGAGTTTGGAGTTGATTTCTTTTAATTGATCGCGGTATGGATCGCTATTGACGGCTGGGCGAGCGGCACGAGGCGCGTCGAAGCGGTCGCCGGATCCTCCTTCTGACTTGCCAAAACAGGCGCGGCAGAAAATAGGCTTTTTTCCATTTGGTTTAAACGGAACCTCACAGCGCTGGCCACAATCATCACAGGTTGCGGAGTGCATTTCTGGGGTGCGGTCACCGCCACGTTCCCATGGCTTGCTGCCACCACCAAAGCGGCTCCCGCCTCTGCTCCCACCACGTGCTCCCCCGCCGCCTCCGTAGCTTTTTTTCGTAAACATAGCTAAAAATTAGAATAATGAGAATAACGGATGGAGTATACGCTTTTCTGGGAAAAATGCAATGGCAGACCCTCGAACCCCTCCCTTGACTCTTACGTTACGTGATAGTTTAGTATGTATATCGTAGCACAGACGCGCATGTCCTACACCGTCCATCAATTGGCGAAGCTTGCCTCGATCAGTGTCCGTACCCTGCATTACTACGATGAGATTAAGCTTCTCATCCCCTCCTCCATTGCGAAAAATGGGTATCGACACTACGAAGACAAAGAACTGGTTCGCTTACAGCAAATCCTGTTTTTTCGTGAACTCGATTTTCCTTTGGAAGAGATTAAACAGATGCTGAATCGCCCTGACTTCCATATTGTCGAAGCCTTACGAGATCAAAAGAAGCTCATGCAACTTAAACGCAAACGCTTGGACGGCCTTATTCAAAGTATTGAGAAAACCATTATGACGATGCAAACAAATGCCCCCTTACAAGACGAGGAGCTCTACGACGCCTTTAAGGATAACGATGTGAAGCAATACCAGGAAGAAGTAAAACAACGTTGGGGCGATACGGACGCCTACAAACAAAGCATGGCTCGTGTGGGCAAACTGACCAAACAACAGATGGAAGAGATAAAAGCGGCCGAGAACGCGCTCACGCAAAAACTTGCAGATGCGATGGATAAAGCTCCTACCAATCCCGACGTGCAAACCTTGATAGCGGAGCATTACAAAGGCATCCAATTCTTCTACGACTGCCCCCTCACGATGTATCGCAATCTCGGCCAAATGTACGTCGATGACCCGCGCTTCAGCGCCTATTACGACAACGTCCGCACCGGCTTAGCCATCTTCGTCCGAGACGCCATCAATCATTTTTGCGATCAACGAGAGAAGTAATCTTCTCTCGTTTTCTTTTCTCACTCCCCTTCCCCTCCTTCCTCATCTAGGGTCTGTGTTGGGTGCATGCAAAAAAGGAGGCTTTTTAGACGTGACGACGGCTAAAACTGAGCAGATTTTCTAGCA
>CAZIQG010000013.1:0-21571 GCA_964541725.1 uncultured Gammaproteobacteria bacterium | reverse complement strand
GAGCGTGGGACTCATAAGCCCGAGGTCGGCGGTTCGATTCCGCCCCCCGCTACCACATAAAAATAGCGCTTTATAGGCGCTGTTTTTCTTTTTCGTTCCGTGCTATTATTATCTAAATTTTATGCTCACGAAATTGCGATCCAGGTTGATTGCTTCCACGGAACTTGCCCTTGCACTCGGGTTATTATTAACGGTTGGGATTGCAGCCTATGCGGCAGATGTGGTTCCGGGTATGAATCCGCAAAAGGTTGAATCGTATTCGGTCATGGAAGGAGCCATGGAAGAAGCGGAGCCAAAAGAAGGTGGAATGATACCGGATCCAACTCCCTCGTTGCTCGGCCGAACGTGTCAGCAAGCGTGTCTGGGGGCTTGTGGTGGTTCAAGTGACCCCTCCTGTGTTTCTTTCTGTTCTGCTCAGTGCGCTCCTTCTTCAGAGCCAACAAATTGTAGACGTTACCCGTATATCTGCACGGCCGATCAGTTTTGTAGCATAAAAAATGTGTGTCGTACGCGTGTTCCTGCGGCGGGTGTGACAGCAGAATTTATGCAATGTCCAAGCTCAGAAGATATTGCAGAATTTAATCGTGATTTTACCATTCGTTTTTTGGATCGGGATCGTTTGACGGATCCTGACTATATTTCTTCTTATCCAACGACCCATTGGGATCGATACCCGTACAGCTGTGATATCCGATCTACCCAACCACAGCGATATCTTGTCTACAATATGTTGAGGTTCTTGCGTGATATTCGTTTTTCCCAACCCCTCCCCTTTACGAGGGGTTCCATCTATGAGTATGTCTCTCGTCGTGCGGACTATCACCCGTCGATCCCTGCGGCAGTTATTGCGACACCAATTCAAATCACTCCAAGTTTAGAATGCGACCATGTACCTTCTACGGGTGGTCCGATGGTATATCCTGGTCTTACGCACCTAAGTGTGAATCTAGATAATACGATCGCTTCGTATAATTTTCAACCTGATTTTACGACATGCCGTTATAATCCAGATACAGCTCCATCGCTCCAGGCGAATACGATCAATGGGTTTGTTTTTCATCCGATTGATAGAGTTTCGACTTTTATTCATGAGGTTCACCATGCGCTCGCTCAGTCGCCGCATACCGACGATGGGGGAAATGCAGATGCGACGATTGATGAGATGGGATCTTATGCAGTCGAATTCTATTTCAATGCCTGGGTCGTGCTTTACGGAACGAATGTGGATGACTATACCCAACTTCGTGCCAGAGCTCGTGCACAACTTGCGCTCTCAAGAATCACGCGTAATAAGTGTCCGAGCGATGCGGGTCTTCGTTTAGTTGTAAACGCAATCCAGCCGGGGACTTGCCGTCTTTAGGAGGTATTTTGTGAGGATCGCCGACCCCTTCACGGTGCTGTCTTAAGCACGCATCCTACCCTCCATGTTTATCACGACACATGCGATGATCGGAGCCTTAATTGGTGAGCGATTTGCGAGTACGCCTTTTCTTGCGTTTGGATTAGGGTTGGTTTTACATTTTGTCGCAGACATTATTCCCCATGGGGACTCGGCCTTGTATAAGGGCTATGTCTCTGGTTCAAAGGTAAAACGCGCGATTGCATATGTCACGTTGGATGGATTAGCAGCGATGGTGTTGGTCATCGGATTATTTAATACAGATTTAAATGAGCACCGCCTCGCCATTTCACTAGGTATTCTTGGTTCAGTCTTACCGGATATTTTGGTTGCTCTGTATCAAGTATTTCATCTGGAAACGCTGTCCACTTTTAACAAGCTCCATTTATTTTTTCATAATTTGGTCACTTCTAAGAAAGGGGATATCCCGTTGAGTCTCGGGATCGTGATGCAAATGCTTGTACTTATTTTTTTAGTGATGAGAGTGTGGTGAGTGTCCAAAGACAGCCTGCTTCACCTATGAGTAAAATAAAGAAAAAAGGGATTTTCATGAGTGAATCAGGAACGTCACTTTTGGATGGTTGGTTTGGGTGATTTGAGCGGTTGTGGGGATCCAATAAAAACGTATTTGCAGGCTATGTAGGAGGTTTCTACCCTTGACCCCAGGAGACCCTCTCTCCGGGGTTATTTTATTTCTGGTTAGATATTTTGATGACTAACGCCAGCTTCTGATTGCCCCGTAAAGCTCCAGATAGCAGCCACATACGCCACGGGGCACGTAAAAACAGTGTAAGATGTTTTTTGATATTTAATGATTGCTGCGCCACGTGATCAGCATCAAAAAAACAACGCCGTTAAGCGCTGTTTTTACGTGGTTGCGGGGGCCGGATTTGAACCGGCGACCTCCAGGTTATGGGCCTGGCGAGCTGCCGCTGCTCTACCCCGCGACGTTAGAACGTGTGCGTTCTAGATGTGAGGAGGATATCTGCTTTCCCTTGAATCGTCAAGCTGTTATACTCCGCTCACTATGTTTATAAAACGTTTTCTGACAGGGGTGGCCTGTGCTGCCTTGTTTGTCCCGCAGTTGTCTTGGGCGGCGACGTCTCAACAATTGCTTGATCGTGCGGTGTCTTTGTCGGCGACGTCCCGTGCTCCTCAGGCGAGTACGTTTGATCTTACGTTTTCTTATAACTACCGTCCTGTGGCGCGTGGAGAACAAGGCGGTGGAGTCAAAGTCCACATGATCGTGAACAGTGAGGTGTTTCCTCGTGCAACCGCGATGGGGGATAGCGAACAACGTTTTCGTATCGAATCCGTAGAGGTCATGGGCGCTCCAGAGCTTGCTGAGCTCGGGGGAGCGATGAAATGGAAGGATCCTGCGAGTTTTGAGATCAAGAAGATCGGTCAAACGTACTATGTGCGTATCGCTTCTCTTTCTGATGATGTCCGTGGCATGATCCAGGGTTTAGAGATCCCAGGGTTGAATTTGGACATGGTAGTGGGTCGTTGGTTGCAACTTGATTTGGATCGTTTGCAAGAGAGCTTGCAGGAGGTTTTACCTTCTTCAAGTGAAGTCAATTTATCCGTAAGTTCGCAAGAGGATTTAACGCGTCAGTTGATGTCCGTTGCCCAAAAGCCAGGAACCTTACGTGCGGTCCGTTTGGAATCACGCACGAATCGTAGCGGAGTCATGTACTCGCGTATCCAATTCCAAATCAATGCTCGTTTTTGGACGGAGCTGGAAACCTTGTTGCGTAAACAGATTGAAAAAGATCTCGCAGCGGTAAAAGTAAGTGACCGTAAGGCCTACAATACCCAGTATGCGGCGCAAACCAAGGAATTGCGCACGGTGATGACAAAGGTCCGTGCCAAGGTTGCCAATGTCCGTATGATTGCGGTCTTGAATGAGCAGACGGGCATGATTGAGCGTGTCGAGGCGGCGGGAAAAATGACGGAACCAAGTTATTCTCAGACGTACTCTGGAACCCGTTTAGTCAAGCGATTAGCGGGGTATAATGACTTCAACTTTACGCTTATTTCCGCGATGAAGGTCGTCCCAAATCGTGACGTAGTCGCTCCTAATGTGTTTACGACCTTTGAATCCTTGCTTCAGATGGCAAAGCAACAGTTTGAGGCCATGATGATAGCTCCGGCGGAAGAGGAGATGTAATCGTCCTCGGAGATAGAAAAACAACGCAGAAATGCGTTGTTTTTCTATGGTGCCGGGAGAGAGAATCGAACTCTCATGACCTTTCGATCGCAGGATTTTGAGTCCTGTGCGTCTACCAATTCCGCCATCCCGGCCGACCGGTTCTGTGTCTCGTTATCTAGCGACAGGGTAACCAACCTACCTCTGAGCGTCAAGCCTGTATCCTTTTCCTCGCGAATCATTTGTTATTCCTATTTTTCTTGCTAAGCTAGATCCTATGTCTTTAGACCAACACGATCTTATCCTTCGCGCGTTTAAAGCTGGAACGGTCCAAGGGTTGCTCGAGCCGGGGATTCCTCCAGAACATATACGGACCTTTATTTCCGATGTATTTTTATTTCCGTCTACCGTCTACAAGATCTATCGGAGAGATAATCAGGATTTTAATCAGGATTTTGTGAACCTAGATGATCCGGATACCCGTCGTGAATTTTATACAGAAGATTTTCGTTGGAATTACTATTTTAACCCGAACGTCTATCAACGATTGCAGGGGATTGTTGTTGAAGAAGGACATGTCCTTTTGACCCAGGAGACGGACACGAGCTCAGAGCGAGTGATTCAGATGTGTCGCATTGACACTGCCACCAACCTAACGCGTAGGCTGTTAGAAGGACAGATCTCAGAAGAGGACGCCTTCGCGATAGGGGGACAGCTGACAAAAATGACAGATCAATTTCCTGCGCGTGAGCCTTCCATTTTTTCGCTCTCGGATCGGTTAGAACTCTCCTTGTTAAACTTAGAACGATGGTCATGGTCTGCTGACCCTCTATTTCCTCGAGCCTTAACGGATCGGGTTATTCGTTCTTTGCGCACCTTTTTCCAGAGTCATCAAGATTTGTTTTTGTCATTACCGGAAGACGCGATGGTTCCTTGTATAGATGCCCATTCAGACAATCTCTTTTATGGAGATAGCACGTTGTCTTGTATCGATATTTATTTGATGAAACCAGAGTGGCGTTTGATGGAACGAAGTTATTCTGTGTATCGTTTAGCGACGGATATCGAGGTATTGGGCAGCAGCGCTCTGTCGGAGGCGTTTATTGAGGGTTGTGCCGCCTACTATGGTTCTAGGTATACAGTTCGTTCAGAGACTCGCTGGTTTTACCAACTCTTTTCGGCGTTAATTAAGGCTCCTTATCTATTTTCTTTGGCACAAAAAGACGCGACGCGTTTGCAAGAAGCTCAGCGTTATCAGGCGTTTATAGAACGAACGCTCAATGAAGGAGGCGGATAGGTGCCCTTAGTGAGAATTTGGTATACTGCGGTTATGCTGCTTGAGCCACAAAACCGATTTACTCGGCGTGCGACGCGTGAGAGGGGATCTGTGCGTGTGGCCTTTTTTGTTTTTTTGGCTTTTGTAGCCGTAATCGGATGGCTGTATATTTTTTTTATCAGTGAAGCTTTTCAGGTTAAAGACATTGAGGTCATCGGTGTGAAGGGGATAGACCCCCTCCATGCCAAGCGGGAAGTGTATGAAGCCATGGATGCCCGTCCACGTTCGTTTTGGGAACCGGCGCGCCATAGTCTGCTCATGGATCTTGTGCACCTAGAACCAGCGGTTACAGAACGGCTGGGGGTTGAACGTGTTACCCTGACGAAGATCTCTGCTAATATTTTACGACTCTCGATTGAAGAGCGTGTGCGGCGTTTTATTTTGCATACGCCTACCCAATATCTCTGGATGGATTTTCGTGGACGCGTTCTCGCAGAACTTACGTCACGAGAACAAAAAGATGTTGAGGCGCGTTTAACCGCAACGCGTCTGACGAATGCCCAGGATGTGCCTGTGTTATCGTATCCAACGGTTATACAGCCTTTACAGTTGAATGAGGGTATCCCAGACCCTGAAATTGCTCGCTGGCTTGCTATAGGGCTTCAGTTCCAAAAGCAGGGTATTAGCTACCGTGAAATTCAACCTCCTGTGACACCTTCAAGTACAAGGCTGGTCGTTATAACGGCTCAGGGATACGAGGCTTGGTTTGATACCTCCCAGGATACCTTGGAAACGCAAATAGAGGCGTTTAAAGCCTTCCAGCAACAGAAGCCAAAAGACCTACATGTCAAAGAATATGTGGATGCACGGATTCCGCAGAGGATTTATGTGAAATAAAAACGAGCGGACGTCTAACTCAGAGAAAAGCTTTATTTTTTTAAAATAGCGGTAGGGGATGGGTTTTTATGGGATAGAGCAAAAAAATCCCCTTATGCGTCGTATAAGATATAGTGTACGACGCATAAGCATGTCTTAATTAGACCGTTTAACGTCTCCTCTCTTCCCTATCGTGTACAGTTTTTTTAACACTCGACTTTGGATCGTCTTTGTATTTATGTGCCGGATTTTATTTTTTCGTCTCTTATATAAACGTGAGTACCATAAAATTTATTGAGATATGAACTTTATTCTCTCAATTCAATCTATCTTTCTAAATCCTATCCTGTCAGGGGCGTGATCCCCTGCCTTCAGTTGTTGGGCAGACATGAGAGCCTGTTCTCCATATTTGTTGCGAATGGCGTCTAGGGCCTGTGAAAGTCTGCTGGAGCGGCGTTCTTGGGTCTCTATCCCCTCTAGGTTGGCCTGCGTGTTTACGGGGCGTAGTCCTCCAAGGGATACGGCGATGAAGGAGAGAGGTGCGGATTCATCCCAGAGCGTTTCGAGGCCGTGGACCGCTGCTTTTGAAATGGAAAAAATATCGTGCGTTGGTTCATTGAGGTGTATGTGATGGCTCAGACCGTAGGCATACCGATCAAAGACGCTTAGTGGGTGTGTCTGTGCGGTGTTTCGGATGTTTATGGCGACCCACATGGTTTGGCTTGTCAGGTTTAGTGCCCGTAGGCGTCGTGAGGCTTTGTCTACCAGCTTTACGAAGATGGGGAGCACATCTTCTTTTTTTGCGAGGGAGGTTGGCACACAATACGAATGCCCGATTGATTTTGGAATGGTGGCTTGGTACGGGTTAACCGTGTCTACGGTGAGCCCATTGAGGGCGGCGTGAGAAAAATAGAGGCCTTTCCCACAGGCTCTGAGTAAGAGGGCGGGAGAGGCGTTTTTAAGCTCGAGCGGAGTGAATATTCCTAGTCTTTGGAGTTTTCGCTCGGTACGTTTTCCAATCCCAACAATATCTTGAAGGGTGTGCTCTGCAAGAAAAGCTTCGAGGGTGCGTTGTCCCACGATGGTGAGTCCGTCAGGTTTTTGATAATCAGAAGCAAGTTTCGCGAGAAGCTTATTGGGGCCTACTCCAATAGAAGATGTCAGCCATTCCCCTACCTCTTCTCGAATGCGTTGTTTGATGCCGCAGAGAGCTTGGATAAGGCTTATCTCATCCTTATACCATCCGGTTAGATCAAGAAAGGCTTCGTCGATGGAGTAGTGTTCGATGCGATCGGTGTAGTCGTGCAGGATGCGAAAGAGTTTTTTCGTGATCGAGCGGTACTTGAGAGGGTCACATTCGACAAAAATGGTTTGAGGAGCCAAGAGGCGCGCCTCTTGTACGCGTGTTCCTACACCAATCCCAAACACCTTTGCTTCTCGTGACGCGGCGATGACGCACCCATGCTCTTTAAGATATGCGCAGACACAGACGGGTCGTCCGCGCCACTCGGGATGCGCTTGTTGCTCCACAGAAGCGAAATACGCATTCATGTCTATATGGACAATGAAGCGTTGCGAAGATGGGAGAATCATAGGGATTTTTATAACCACGCCTCGTCTTCTGTATACCAACGATGTTGTTGTGAGGTGTACAGGAGCTTATGCGTTTGACTCCCGTCCGATACCGAGAAATACAGGATCTGTTCTCTCCCCTCTTTGGCTTCATAGCGTAGATTGATGGATATCACGTCATAGACACGCCCTGCTTTTTTAAAACGCAGAGGTTCAATAAGGCCATTTCTAAACATGGCTAGAACAGAAACCTGTTCTCGCTCGGGAGAGGACATAGAGAAGGATTTTCCTAAATTAGGGTTAAAAACGGCAAGTTAAATGACGACCAGATCTGTCTATTTCAATATAGAACAAAAATAGAACACTTGGCAAATATTTGCCACACTGCTGCATTGACAAAATCCTGAAAAAGGAGTATGATGATTCTTCTTGATGAGCGAAGCGTCGTTCCTCAAGAAAAGGGCCATGACTAGGTCCTGTCATTTCTCCGCTGCGCGGCGCGCGTAGCACCAGGGCAATGACGAAGAAGCGAACTCTCCCGAGTTCGTGAGGCGTGGGAGTGGTGTCCCCCATCAAAAAAAGCTCTAGACACCTGCCAAAAACTGGAACCCTCGGTTTCAATGCATCCACGGGATGCATTCGTCAGAGGTCATCCTGAACGACGTTGGCGCTAGCCACGTTGGTCAACACGCGATCCGATGATCGCTTCTCTTCCGCCAGCCGCGCACCGTTCCTCGCGCGCTCCTGGCATCCCCCTTATAAGATCATAATGTCATGGTCTTCTGAGTAAGGATGGAATAAAAAAGAGTCCCTGTATAGGGACTCTTTTTTATTCCAAGTTTTTCAAGAGCCTTACAGATTCGATAAGTGCAAGGAAGATGGTCAGAAGCGTGAAGCCGGTTCGTAGTCACTCCTCTCTATCGAGGGATGGCGACAAAAGGACTGTTACGAACAGAGCGATGTTATTTATCGAAAAAAGAGGTGGATAAAAAATACCATATCTCCTCCCCTTGTTTTGAGGAGGGATCTGTAGATGAGCGTTCCATGTATTTAACGGTTATTCTGTCACTCTATACGTGAACACGAGAACGATAATCGTGATAATGATAAAGGTGATGGTAAGGATGGTTCCCATATATTTCTACGGTAGTCCTTAATACTGGACAGGAGAAGGGGGTGCATCAATATTGATATCCCACCAGGCTTTTAGGCTCGCGGCGAAATCGCGCGCGGTGAAAAAGACGATGCGTTCGTAGGGTTGTAGATCGGCGGCGACTCCCTGAGCCTCCATGCCTAAGTGTGAACAAAGGTAGAGGGCGCGGGCTAAGTGGAAGCGTTGTGTGACAATGATCGCCTGACGGATGTTAAAGGTCTGTACGGCGCGTTTGCAGCTTTCATAGGTGCGATACCCATGTCCATCTACTAAGACGTCTTTTTCTGGGACGCCTGCTTCGATGGCTAAGCGTTTCATGGTGGCGACTTCATTGGCGTGAAATCCTCCATCATCCCCCGTCATGAGCAGGCTTGAGACTTTCCCCTCTTTATAGAGCTGAATCCCCACCATGACTCGGTCGCGCAGGGCGTCTGAGGGCGTGCCATCGAGTTTGACGCTGGCTCCTAAGATCATCGCGGCTGGAGCAGGTGCGACTTCGCTCATCGAACGGATGGCGGGTTGATACTGTCGTTGGATCTGTTGAATGATGGAGGCACTGGCTAATCCAAGGGAGATAACTCCCGTGATCAACAATGGTAGAAAACGTTTTATACGTAGCATAGGTTATCCTCCCTCTCCTTCTTGTGGTTTATCAATCAGATTTACTTGATAACCCGTGCTTTGTCCAGAAATTTTGACGACATCTTTATCAATCTTACCCAATTCTTTTGAGGCGAGGTTGTATTGATTGACGGTGGTCGTCAAATGTTTACCGACGTTGTTAAAGTGCTGCTCATAGGCGGTTAAATGCCTGCCTAGATCTCCTACACGGGTACGGATCTCTTTGGCTTGTTCTTCGATCTTGAGCGCACGTAAGCCTTGCAGGACGGTCTGTAAATAGGCGAGGAATGAGGTGGGGGAAACGATGATAACGTGGTATTTTCCTGCGGCGCGTTGAATGATACTTTCTGGGTCGTCCCCAGCCGCGCCGATTTTATTCGTTAATAAATCGTAATAGATGGCTTCGTGCGGGATAAACATGAAGGCGAAGTCCATCGTCCCCTCCTCCGGTCGGACATATTTGGCGGTTTCTTGCACGCGCATTTTTAAATCGTTGACGAGGGCACGTTCAAGTTTTTCACGTTCTACGTCATTCTGTTCGCTAATGATGCGGTTGTAATTTTCCAAAGAAAACTTCGAATCAATCGGGATGATTTTTTCTTTGATGAAGACTGCGGCATCGACAATTTCTCCATCTTTAAATTTATACTGCATTTGAAACCCGTCTGGAGACAGGCAGTTTTTGAGGAGGGTCTCAAGATAATATTCGCCCAAGATCCCACGCTGTTTTGGGTTGGTGAGGATGCGTTGAAGGTTTTCGAGTTGGCCGGAAAAGGAGAGAATTTGTTTATTCGTTTCCTCCAATCGGACGAGCCGTTCGGTGACATCGCGCACCGTGGTCGTGACGGTATTTGAGATGTGGCGACTGGTGTCAATGGCTTGTTTGCCGCTCTCATGTAGCGTCTCGCGTAGCTCTTTACGCAACTCCCCCATCCCTTGCTGCAAGAGAAGGAGGGCTTGGGGGTCAATAGAGGGCTCTGGAGCGGGGGTTGAGCGTCTTAGCCAATACATGAAGATGCCGAGAGCGAAAAAGCCAAGGATAATGATGATAAGGAGGATGCTGGTGTCCATAGGTCTTGCATTAGTTTTGCGTATGTCGTAGCTTATCACGCACAACAATATTCGCACATGTTTCTTATATGACTTACCTTGATTTTTCCCGCCCGGCCGCTAATTGGGACGGTGACACCTTTGAAGAAGAGAACGAGAATATGGCTGCGTTGGCCTTGCAATCTGCAAATGGTGATGACGATGAGGACGAGGAAGATGAGGAGGTGGCCGCGGCTAAAGCCGTGGTGCCTGATGAAGAAGGCATCGTGTTAGATGATGCCAAAGTTGAGGAGGAGGAGAAAAAGGATGAGGACGAGGAAGCGGATGATGAACTTGAGGTTCTTGCTCGCCAAGAAAAAGAACTCAAGGAAGAAGAGATGAACAGCATGTCCGCGTTGGATGAAGAAGAAGAGATCATCTAGTTTTAACAGAGCTATACAAAAGCCGGGATATCCCGGCTTTTGTATTCTTTTCTTTACTGACAGACGGCACATTCTTCATTTGCGAGATCTCGCTTTTCTACCTTGGTATTAATCTTCTCAGCTTCAATTGGGGCAGCAGAGCGGAGATAGTAGAGGGATTTCATTCCGGCTTTCCAGGCGAGAAAGTGGACGTCGTGTAAGTATTTGCCGCTGATGGGCGTTGGGAAGAAGACGTTGACGGATTGCGCTTGGCAAATGAATGGTTGGCGGTCAGCGGCTTGTTGCACGATTTCGCGCATGTTCATCTCGTAGGCGGTGCGGAAGACCTTCTTCTCTTCTGGAGTTAAGACGTCCAGATGTTGGACGCTACCTTTGGCGCTAATAATGTCCTGCCAAACCTCCGTCGTGTTTTGTCCCTTCTTTTCTAGCACCTGCTCTAAGTATTTGTTTTTAACCAAGAAGCTGCCAGACAAGGTTTTTTGTAGATAGGCGTTGCCCGAGATCGGTTCGACGCAAGGTGTCGCTTGACGGCACAGGAAGGCGGTGCTGGCCGTTGGCTGTACGGACATGATGTAGCTGTTGCGTTGCGTACCACCATCGAGAGGGAGACCACGTTCTTGGCCGAGTTTTACCGATGCGGCTTTCGCGTGCTTGTTGATGAGGCTGAAGACTTGTTTGTTGATCAAGCGCGTCTGCAGACTCTCGAACGGAATCATCTTCGACATGAGGTAGCCATGGTAGCCCATGACGCCCAAGCCGATGGAACGTTCGTGTTTGACGGAGTTGATGGCTTTTTTATATTCCACAGGATCGGCCATTTCGCAGAAGCTGTCGAGATTGTTATCGAGGGCTTTGACACAGTCGTAGGTGATTTGTTCGACTTTGTCTTTCCATTCATCAAACGTCTCCATGTTGAGGTTGCCCAAGCAGCACACCGCGGTACGGTCGTCGGTGGTGGGTAAGACGATTTCTGTACACAAATTGCTTTGACGTACCACCAGTCCTTTTTCTTTGTGATGGGGCGGAATCGCTTTGTTCACGGTATCGATGAAGAGCAGGTATGGCTCCCCTGTCTCAGCACGAATGGTTAAAATTTTACGCCAGATTTCGACTGCGCTTAATTCTTTGGTAACGGTGCCGTAGTGAGGATCGACGAGGTTGTAGGTGCGATTTTCTTCGACCGCACGCATAAATTCATCTGTGATCACGACGCCGTTGTTGATATTCAAGCATTTACGATCCATGTCTCCGCCGGTGGGACGTCGGATTTCGAGAAAATCCTCAATGTCTGGGTGGTCAACCCGTAAGTAGGCGGCCGCGGCTCCACGACGATGGCTGTTGCGGGAGATGGCGAGTGTTTCTGAATCCATGACCTTCAAAAATGGGATCACGCCTGAAGATTTGAGGCCGCTCGACTTGAGAGGTGCGTTTTGCCCGCGTAAGCGTGACCAATCTGTGCCGATGCCGCCTCCATATTTGGCTAGGAAGGCGTTTTCGCGGTAAATGTCGAAGATTCCCTCTAAGGTGTCTGGAACGGTGTTTAAAAAGCAAGAGATAGGCAATCCTTTGCTGGTGCCGATGTTCATGAGGACGGGGGTTGCCGCAATAAACCAACCATTACTCATGTATTCGTACAAGCGATGGGCATGCTCTTTATCCCCTTTGGCCATACCGGTCGCAACCCGGGCAAAAAACGTTTGTGGATTTTCGCAAATCTCCCCGTTTTCATCATGGAGAAAGTAGCGGTCGCGCATGTTTTCGAGACCGAAGTAGGTAATCTCTTTACTGCGTTCGTGTTTGAGGGGGATGCTTTCTTGGATGGCACGATCCGTTGTGTAATGAGGGCAGGACCAGCTTTCGCGGGTCTTGGTTTTTTCCATGATCTCCCCTAACAAAAGATCACGGGCAACCTCAAGGTTGTTGTCTGACAAGGCGTCAACGACGCTGGCGTAGGATTTGGACATAATATAATGAAGGATCGAGTGAGGTTAGCCCCAGTCTTCCACCACCGCTCCTTTGGCGTATTCGGTGGCGCGGTTTTCGAAGAAGTTGGTGTGCTCTTTGGCGTTAATCATGATGTCGAGCCATTGCAGCGGATTTTTGCTGACCATGTAGAGACGATCGAGGCCTAAGTCATTCAATTTACGATCCGCAATGTAGCGAATGTAGGTTTTTACATCTTCTGGAGTTAGGCCTTGCACCGCTCCCATGCCGAAACAGGTATCGATAAAGGCATCTTCGAGCTTCACCATGTCGTCACAAGCTTGGTAGAGGGTGCTGCGCAAGCTTTGTGTCCAGATATGTTTGTTCTCGTTGATGAGATCGCGGAAGAGTTGGCACACGCCTTGGCTGTGGAGCGTTTCATCACGGATGCTCCAGGTGACGATTTGTCCCACCCCTTTCATTTTTCCTAAGCGTGGGAAGTTCATCAGGATGGCAAATGATGAGAAGAGACTCACGCCCTCCATGAATCCGCCAAATACGGCGAGGTTGATTGCGAGATCCTCTACGCTCTTGATCTCAAAGTTTTGCAGGTAATCGTACTTATTGCGCATGGCCTCATACTCGAGGAAGGCGGAGTACTCTTTTTCTGGTAGACCGAGAGAGTCATTCAAGTATGAATACGCCCATACATGCACGCTTTCCATAGCGGCGAAGGCGGACAGCATCATTTTAATTTCCGGTTTAGGAAACATTGGAATCAGCCGTGTGTTGTAGTTGTTATTGACCTCAATATCACCTTGGGTAAAGAAGCGTAAAATTTGTATCATGAGATTCGCCTCTTGTGGATTGAGACGAAAGCGATAGTCATTGATGTCGCTTTCCATGGGAACTTCGGTTGGGAGCCAGTGCGCTTGATTTTGTTTGCGAAAAAATTCGAAATAATGCGGGTACTCAAATGGCCGATAAAACTTACGGTGTGTCAGGATGGGACACGAACCGAATAAAGCGGACGACATACAGATTCTTATGCGTTTCCGCCGTCGAGTAACCGTGATTGGCGTGCACCGTCTACGTTGGAAACTTCCAAGACTTCCATTCCTTGGTCGTCATGCAGCCCTAAGACGGTCTGGCGTTCTTCTGGGGTCAAGAATTTGACCGCTAGCCAGCGGAAAATGTAATCCATGATAGAACGAGCGTGTGGGATGTTGGGATTCTGTGTAGGGCCGTTTGGCTCGAAGTGGACACCGGCAAATTTTTTCACGAGTACCTTTAGAGGAACGCCGTATTGTAGCCCGATGGAAATCGCGGTCGCAAAGGAGTCCATCATGCCGCTTAACATGCTCCCCTCTTTGTTCATGCGCAAGAAGATTTCACCTGGTTGCCCATCATCGTAGAGGCCTACGATTAAGTAGCCCTCGTAGGCGCCGACTTGGAATTTATGGGTGACGGCCTTGCGCTCTTCGTTTAAGCGACGGCGACGAGCCACGTAGTTTTCGCCTGCGACAGGAACGGTCGAGCTGAGCTCGGTAGAACGAAAGGTTGAGCCGAGCTCAGCTCGGTTTGAGGCCGGAGGTTCTTGTTTCATATTTCGTGATGCGTGCTCTGGATTTATATTGCGTGTTGCGTGTTGCGTGTCCTCCGGCTTTGCGGGGGACACGGCATGAGGGGTCTTTTGATTGTTTTGGTAGGCGTCCTTTATGGCTGGGTGGTTGTGTTTATCAAAAATGATGATGACGGCCTCGCGTAACTGTTGTGTACTTGGACTATTGGAGGCGGCGTAGGCTTTGCCAAATTCTTGCAATGCCTCTTCTACAATGGGACGGATCAACGCCTCTTCGTTTTTTCCTTGGCTACGAAAGGCAGAGGCGATTGAGCGTTCGAGTTTTTCAAATTGAAACGTCTGTGTTTTTCCGTCACGTTTCGTGATGGGTTTGGGGTTGGTGAGAAGTTCAAGTAGCATGTCCATAGAGAGAAGCGTCAAAAACGTCCGTCGTATATGTCTACACGACGTTCATGAGGATGAGCGATAGCAAAAATGATGAATGAGCGGAGGGACCACGAGTACCAAGCCTGAGCGAGATCCATTCATGCGTATGGCATGAATATTGGCGTGGAATCTCGTAAGAGGCGAAATACTATATTACTATATGTTGTGGTGCAAGAGAGAGTATACCACAAGATATAGTGTTTGGCAGCCCTCCCGGGGAAGGAGTGTGGATATGTTTTTGGAAGGCCTGTCGTTGCGGGAAAAAGCTCTTGGGCGTCTCTGTGGAGAGGTCAGAATCCGAGCGAAAGATTGATCGCTTTACGCTCTTCTACCTGTGGAGGCGTGATTGGGAGAGGGATGGTCTGCATTTGACCCATCCGGTCGTTATAGCGGACTTCCTGGGCTTTTAAGGCGTATTCGTAGACATCGCGCGTGACACGGACATCTTGTAAGCAATATTCCTTAAGTTTTTCGATCTCGCCTTTTTTCCAGTATTCTACTGCCATTAATCCATGACCGCTCTTCCCTACTCCTAAGGTCGCCTGAGCAACGTCATCAAGTTTGATGCGAAAGCCTAAGCGCTTGTCGATTTCAACGAGCAAATCGAGAGTGGGAAGCTTCATGATGTCGCCTGTGTAATACGATTGCAAGCAGGGGTAATCAAAGCCGATCAGGTTATACCCGATGATGCGGTCGGCGCGTTCTAAGCGCGGCCAAAGCTTGGGCAAATCCTCTTCTAAAAAGGCCTCAAAGGTATCTGTCTCATAAAAATAGACACCAACGAGGGATACTTGTAACAAGGAGGGGTTATACGCTCCCACGTCTTGAAAGGTATTCCGAGTTTCGATGTCGAGGACAACTTCACGTCTCATAGCGCGGCTGACAATAGCACGGGTGAAATCAAAGTTCAAAAAAAATAAAACCTCGTGCGAGGACGAGGGAGCGTAGGATGACTAAATGATGCATGTGATGTGGCGCGGATGGTCAGGTATTGTTGCCGAAGTGGATGCCGACTACGAGAGCGGCGATGAAGAATGCGATGACGAGCGGGGGGCTCACCTGGTCGCCCTCCGGCTTGTTGACGATGGGGGTCGTCGGCTTGAAAGCATGGCCGCGGTAGACGTGTTGACTGCAGGCGTAGGCCCACTTCTTCTCTGCCTCCTCGATCTGCGTTTGACGGGAGTGCTCCGAGAGCAGTTCGATGATCTTCCAGACCACGAAGGCGGGGCTCAGGAAGATCATCGCTACGATCTCGATCAGCACGGCACCCACGGTCCTGGCGAACGTGTTGGTGAGCAGGAGCAGGGCGAGCAGCAGCGGTCCACTGATTTCCAACAGTTCCATTTGGCTCTTCCTCCAGACGGTATTTCGCCAGATACTCAGAAAATAAGCAAGTTTATCAAGATATATCGCAATACAAAAAAACGACGAACTAAGTCGTCGTTTTTTTTGGCTTTTGGGTCTTAGCTGCTCGTGCGCTTGCGTTCGAATTCTTTTAAGAATTGTTTGCGGATGCGAAGGTTGATTGGCGTAACTTCGAGGAGTTCGTCGTCACCGAGATATTCCAAGGATTCTTCTAAGCTCATGGTGCGTGGGGTGGTGAGGCCGTCGGAGACGCCATCGCCCTTAGAACGCATATTGCTCAATTTCTTTTCTTTACAGATGTTGACGGCTAAGTCTTCTGGTTTGGCGTTTTGCCCAACGACCATGCCTTCATAGACTTTCACGCCAGGACCAAGGAAGAGCTGTCCGCGTTCTTGCGCAGCGGTAAGACCGTAGCTGTTGGATTCCCCTGTTTCGTGGGCGATGAGGGAGCCGTGCGGGCTGCCATCGATGGCACCGATAAATGGACGGTAGCCAAGGAAGAGGGTGTTGATGACGCCTTGTCCGCGCGTGTCCATCATGAATTCGGTGCGGTAGCCGATGAGACCACGAGTAGGGATTTCAAATTGGAGATAGGCAACACCATTTTCGACCCGCATGTCTTTCATTTCGGCTTTGCGGCGTCCCATCTTTTCGATGACGGAACCACTCATGCCTTCTGGACATTCGAGCGTAACTTCTTCAAATGGTTCGGTCTTTTGGCCTTTGTCCTCACGGAAAATTACTTGTGGGCGAGAGACTTGAAGTTCAAAGCCCTCACGGCGCATGCGTTCGATTAAGATGGCTAAGTGCAATTCACCACGCCCAGAGACGATAAACGTTCCGTCACCAGAACCGGCTTCGACGCGCAAGGCGACGTCATTTTGCAATTCACGGTCCAAGCGTTCCTTGATGTTGCGGGAGGTGCTGAATTGACCCTCTTGCCCGGCGAACGGAGAGGTGTTCACCCCGAATGTCATTTTGACGGTTGGTTCTTCAATCGTGATGGGAGGAAGCGCTTCTGGTTGGTTGATGTCGGCAACGGTGTCTCCGATGTTAATATCAGGTATCCCGGCTAAAGCAATAATGTCCCCTGCTTGCGCTTCTTCAATATCAATCTTGGCCATGCCCATGAAGCCGAGCAAGTTGGTAATTTTAGAAGGGACTTGTTTGCCTTCGCGGTTGATCCACATGACGGGTCCTGGTTTGAGGGTGCCGCGTACGATGCGTCCGATCGCCATTTTGCCTTTGTAGTTGTCGTAGCTGACATTGGCGATGGAGACTTGCAAAGGACCTTGTTGGACTTTTGGTTCAGACACTTCTTTGACGATGGTGTCAAAAATGGCACGGATATCCGTCATCTTGGATAAGTCTGGATCGAGGCCAGCTTTCCCCTGTTTTGCCGAAGCGTAAATGACAGGAAAATCCGTTTGCGCATCGGAAGCGCCAAGGGTCACGAATAAATCAAAGACCTGGTCGAGCACCCAGTCTGGACGGGCGTCTGGTTTGTCGATTTTGTTGATGACGAGGATGATGCGGTGCCCAGCTTCGATAGCTTTTTTAAGCACGAACCGGGTTTGTGGCATGGGACCCTCTTTGGCGTCTACGAGCAACAAGGCTCCGTCGACGAGGTTCATGATGCGTTCGACTTCTCCGCCGAAGTCGGCGTGGCCTGGGGTGTCAACGATGTTGATACGCGTATCGCCAAACATGACGGCACAGTTTTTAGCCAAAATCGTAATCCCACGCTCGCGTTCGAGGGGGTTCATGTCGAGGATGGTTTCCCCTTGCAAGCCTGCTTCGCGAAAGGTGTCGGATTGCTTTAAAAGCGCGTCAGCCAGGGTGGTTTTCCCGTGGTCAACGTGGGCGATAATGGCGATGTTGCGGATGGATGGCATAGGTGTGGTCGTGAAACGTATAACGTGAATCGTTAATCCATGAATGAACCGTGAGGCGCGAACGTATAAGGTGGAACAGGGTTTCACGTTATAGGTTTCACGTTTCACGAATGAGTGGCGTAAGGATACGCGTTTTTATGAAAATGGTCAATTATCGGAGTTAGTCAAAATTAAAATCGCTCTCTGTGAACGACTTTAATTTGTGTGGTTGTCTAATTTTTACCTTAGTCAAGCCTTATTTCTGAGAAAATACCTTTTTCATCTCTTCCCAATATTCGGGTTGGTTCTTTTGCGTTTTCATCCAATACCACCACTCTACCCCCCAGAAATCGATCTCTTTGACATTGAGGCGCTCTGCGAAGACGAGGTTATCTTTCATTTGCGCAAGATCGAGGGTGAGGTCCGTTTCTTCTTGAGAGGCGGTACGGATATCGTTTTTTACCCAGGGTTCCATTTGGAATTCGCTGACGTACATCTCCCCTCCTCTGAAGAATTTGCGCAAGGCAATTTTACGGTCGTAGAACCAGGAAGGGAGAAACCAGTAGTGGATGCGCTTAAACAGATCGTTGGGCACGGTTCGATACACACTGAAGCCGATGTCTAATCCCTTTGGTTCAAATATCCAGGTAGATAGTTCTCCTGATGCTGTTGTTGAGAGCGGAATGAGACGCTCCATCGGGATTTGTTTAATGAGCTCTATCTCCTCGTTGAGGAGATCTTTGTTATAAAATTCGCAGTCGCCAAATGAAGCAAAGAATTCTGGTTCATTCTCTACTTGCCAGCGCGTGATGATGGGATTGTTTTTAAAATGCTCGACCGTTTTTTGCACGTATTCGAGCTGGGCTTGATCGCGTTCTTCTTTTGGTAATGATTTTGCCCAATCGGGAATCCAACATTCTGGCCAACGGGGTTGCTTCGCACCGACGACAAGCGTGACGCTCCCGTTATAACGGGCGATGAGCTCTAGCTGCTTGTCTACGGAGGACCAATTGTAGACACCCTGGGTTTTTTCTCCCTCCGTCCAATAGGTGGGGATGCGTACGTGTTTTACTTGCAGCTCACGTAAAGCGGCTTCCAGTCCTTTGAGAGGGTCTATACCTAAATAATGCGCGTAGGGATCGCTCCAGGTGATGCCGTATTGTTTGGGATAGGTTTTTGGCCAGCCAACAAAAAGGTAGGCGAGCAAAAGAACGATCAAGAGCAAGATCGTGATAAGACTATATTTTAATACATGTTGCAGCATATTTTTGTTTTTCTCTTACCCGGCAATTAACCATAGCCCAATTCCTACGAGGAGGATCGCGAAGCCTTTTTGTAAGAGGATCTTTTTTGAAATATCCTCTTTTAATACGGTCTGCAATCGTTTCCCTCCGAGCCAAGCAACGAGGACGATCGCAGCATATTGCACCGCTTGGAGGGCGTTGACGATCGGAGCGCTGCCTTGGGCGAGGGCGATGTTTACTAGGATGAATCCGAGGGCACCAGCTACTTGTCCAACAAAGGCCAGCGCGAGAGGTGCGGAGGGGGCGTTGGAAGCTTTTGGTTTAAACATGCTGAGGAGTTCTTGGCGGGCATTTTTTATACTTAGACCAATTAAGATCCCGACGATGGCGGCCGCGATCCGGGAACTGATGAGAACACCGAGAAAACTCGCTTGCGCAAAGGCATCTTTACCCGCGATGCTTGAGACAGCGAAGAGAACGGCAGCTAAGACGGCAAGACCAATAGTTCTACTATCTACTCGGCTCTTCCTTGAACCTCTGGCCAGAAGGATCGTTGAAACGAGGAGTAGGGTGAAACCCATTCCCATACGAGGAGACAAGGTATCTCCTAAAAATAGAATTGCGCCGATTAACGTGAAGAGTGGATTGAGGGAGCCTACGATAGGTACGACGCGACTTGCTTCGGCGTGACGCAGGGCTTCAAAGAAGGCCCAGATAGATCCAACGAACGCTGTTCCAAAGACAATGGATGAGATGAGTGCCTCTCCGATTGGCCAGGTGTTTACCCAGGGACTGGCAATGACTACGGCTGCAGATAAGGTAGCGATGAGAGAGGCGTATGTTGCACTTGTCTTCCAGGTTGAGGTGAGAAGGGTTTTGTCGATGATGAACGTGATCGCGTTGGAGAGATGGCCGAGAATAGCGAGCAGAATCCAGGGCATACAAATAAGTATCGTGTATCGAGAATTGTGTATCGAGTATGCGAAGGATTTTTATACCGTGATGATATCTCCGTAGCGAGGGACGTCGGCGTTTATACCGACTTCTTGTTGGAGGCGGGTGGCGAGGGCGGCGGCGGCACCTTCTTCGCCATGGGTGCAGTAGACATGGCTCGGCTTGTGGGCGGCACTCGCGATCCAAGAGACGAGTTTGTTTTGATCGGCGTGCGCGCTATAGGCGCCAATACTCGTAACCGTTGCACGCACATCGACTCGTTCTCCCATTACTTGGACGCTTTTATCTCCGCGATACAGTCTGTGGCCAAGGGTGCTAGGAGACTGGTATCCAATGATGAGGAGTGTGGATTTTGGATTGGATAAGTATCGTACTAAATGATGGAGAATACGTCCCCCATTCATCATGCCGGAACCGGAAATAATAATTTTTGGCCAAGCCGCTTCGTTGATGGCTTTTGATTGGTCGCGGGTTTGGCAAATATGTAAGCCTGGAAAATCGAACATGTCGTCGCCATGTGAGACGAGTTGAAGGGCTTCTGGGTCGTAGTATTGCGGGTAGGCTTTGATCACTTGCGTGGCACCAATTGCCATCGGGCTGTCGAGATAGACATCAATGGGCGTGATGATACGTTTCTCGACCAAATGGTTGAGTTCGTACAAGATTTGCTGGGTTCGTTCAATCGCAAAGGCTGGAATAATGAGAACGCCTTTTTGTTTGATGGTTTTTTCTACGACGCTTTTTAATTTCGTGGTACGAGTTGATTCGTCTTCGTGGACACGATTGCCGTAGGTTGATTCCATGATGACGACATCCGTTTCGGCGAGTTGTGCTGTTGGACGCAGGATAGGCACGTTTTCGTTGCCCAAATCCCCGGAAAACGTTGCTTTTCCACCACCGCGTTCTGTTATCTCGACGAAGGCGCTTCCAAAGATATGACCGGCATCACGTAAACGAAAAGACAAGTCTGCGATGGTGACACTGCGGCTATAATCGAGGTGTTTGAATTGGTTGAGGGTCTGCTCGATATGTTCTTCTTGATAGAGAGGTGGACGATATTCACGCTTGAAGTCCTCCATCATGATTTGATAGGCATCTTTCAATACCAGTTTTGCGAGATCACCGGTTGGGGGTGTGAGGTAGATGGGGCCCTTGAATCCTTCTTTGACGAGGCGTGGAAGGCGGCCCGTGTGATCTAAGTGCGCATGGGTGATAACGACGGCGTCGATAGTGCTTGGGTCGAAATCAAAGGCTTTGGCATTTTTTGCTTCACAGAAGGCTCCACCTTGGAACATGCCGCAATCGACGAGGATACGTGTTTCGTCTGTTTGGATGAGATAACACGATCCCGTGACTTCACGTGTAGCTCCATGGAAAGAAATCTTCATAGCTTTGCATCAGTATACTATAAACAGGCCTCAGGCGTCAGGGATGAGGCCTCACATACTCCGTCATCCCGAACGGAGTCATACGCAGTGAGGGATCTCGCAGCGGAATGGGTAGCCTTTTGCATACTCTCCCCCTTACCAAGGGGGAGTTGGAGGGGGTTCTGAGCGAGTAGGGTTTGGATTGTGTATATATAGGCGATGGGCTCCAATAGCTGGCAGAATTTTTCGGTTACATAACTCGCATTCCGCTGGGAGCTTTTTATGGCGGACCCGAGCCACAGCCAGCAACCGCAACAC
>CAZIQG010000012.1:0-21990 GCA_964541725.1 uncultured Gammaproteobacteria bacterium | reverse complement strand
AGATGATTTTCGAAGAAGCGAAAAAACTCAAAACTCAAAACTCAGCCAGCTCAGCTGGCTCCAAGACCAAAGGTAAAACAGTGGAAGGTTACGTGATGGACTTGGAGGCGATAAAGGCGAAGAAGCAAACATTGTTAGATTCATTGGAGGCACCGCAGGAGCTGCGTTCGGTGTTAAGAATCGCGGAGGTGTTTACGCATTTGCAGGATTTGCGCAAAGAGCGTGTGCTGCGTTTGAATACGTTTTTTTATCCATTTATTCAGGAAGTGGAGCGCCGTTTTAATCTGGAGCATCCGCTGGGATTTTATCTGACATCAGAAGAGTTGTTTGGGTTGTTTGATGGGATCCAAGTGGATCTTCCCGTCATTCGCTCGCGGTATGAGGATGGATTTTTAACAGTAGCGTGTGCAGAAGGGATCAAGGTTTTTTCCATGAAAGACTGCGAGAAAGAAGGGTGGAATAAGAATTTTTTTCAGGAAGTTCATAAGGGCGGGGAACTTAAAGGAACAACGGCGTATCAAGGGAAGGTGGAAGGAGTGGTTCGTGTCTTGAAGACCGTGACCGATATTGCGAGCTTTAAAAAAGGGGAGATTCTCGTTGCGAATCAGACCACGCCGGAATATTTGCCAGCTATGAAAAAAGCGGCGGCGATGGTGACGGATCAAGGAGGAATCACGTGCCATGCGGCGATTGTGTCGCGTGAGCTTAAGATTCCCACGGTTATTGGCACAAAGGTGGCTACCCGGGTGCTGAAGACGGGGGATCGGGTGGAGGTGGATGCCGAAAAAGGAACTATCAAAAAACTCAAAAGTAAACACGCGGCATAAAAAAGTTGAACCATCTTCCTCGTTCGACGTAGCTTTGTTGAGGGGATATGATAGGGGTGTATGAACTCTTTGAACTCGGCTCCACAGACGTCCGTGCCACGCTCGCAGACATCTCCTAGAGGCATGTGGGTTTTTTTTGCCATTATCATGTTTGCGGCCTTTGCATTTACGATTTATAACGTATTTTTTCCTGACTATCGTCAACAGCAGATCATCAAATCAGGGTTGCCTGCCATGGCAGAGGTATTAGATGCGGATCCAACCGGTAATGTCTATAATTCTCAGCCGGAAGTTCGCTTACGTTTACGTGTATCCCCTCCTAATCAGCCTTCCTATGAAGCCATGGTTGAGATGATTATCAATCCGATTTATGCGCCGGAATTTCAGCCCGGTAAGATGTTGAAGGTTAAATATGACAAGGATGATAAATCTAAGGTAGCAGTTGAACAGACGGAGACAGGACAGAGATAGGGCTTAGCAATGCCTAGTAGAGCTTGTAAAAACAGGTAAGGAGGGTTACCGTCTTTTGTATATGATCAATCCTGACCAGGTGAAAAGCTTGAAATGGCAGTTGCTGGCGGCACGACGGGAGTCGTTGTTGTTTAAGTCGTTGTTGGAGCGGGCGTGTGTGCTTAGCCCGGAGGTGACGGGGTTAAATTGGCAGATTACCGCGATTTTTCGACCGGGGGCGGATATTTTTCTTTTGAGTGAGGAGATGGAGGCGTTGCGTCAGGAGCTTCGTGAAGGAGGAGTGAAAGGCTTGATGGATTTTCATGCCAAGTTGCTCGTTTACATGCAAAAGTTGGATGACCAGATGGCGGCGTGGGAAGTGCGGCCACCCCTGCTTCTGCATAGGAATGAATTACAGAACGCGATAGGGATATTTTTTGATCTTTTTTCTCACGCGTGTCCTTTCCTTATTCCACTTCCGATTGCGGATGGGGTCTTATCGCAGAGTATTTTGCAACGATTTCCCTCAGGTTCAGATGAGGAAAAACAAGGATGGTTGAAAGTTTTAACGTATCCGGTGAAAGATAATGAGCACACGAAGGAAGAGCGGGCGTTTTATGCCTTGATTGAAGCTGTCCTGGCGAAAGAGCCTGATATTGATGAGCGGATCCGTGCCCACGTGAAAGAGTTTGCCTGGATTGGGTCTCGGGGTGGATGGTGGGAGTTGGCTTGGACGGAGACTGATGTTAGAGATCGGATCAAGCAGTTTATTGAGCAGAAGAAAGATCCTCAAGAAGAGTTGCGAGAGCTAAATTTGAGTCGCTTAGAGCGACAGGAATCTGGGGTGCAGCTATATAAGCAATTGGCCATAGAGTCTGGCTCTGAGCTTGATAAGTGGATCCAATTAGCAAAAGAATTTGCCTATATCCGTACGTGGAGAACAGATGTCGTGTATCGGGCGTTGCATCGAGCACAGTTTTTGTTTGCGGAGCTGGCGCAACGTATTGGAGTAGATGTGTTTGATCTTTGCTACTTTACCTCTGACGAAGTTCGGCAGGCTTTGGACACGGGTCAATCATCTTGCTCTGCTGAGGAGATTGCACGCCGACGGGTGTTTTTTGGATCGTTGTTTTTGGAAGGAGAATTGGATATTGTGTCGGGGGAAGAAGGGAAAACGTTTATTCAATCTTTAATCGAGTTACCTTCCTTTGAAGAAACGAATGAAGTGAAAGGTTCGATTGCGTTTCAGGGGCGAGCAACAGGAAAAGTAAAAGTCGTCCTTACCGGTCATGACTTAAAGCACGTCGAGAGAGGGGATGTGTTGGTGGCGGTCATGACGTTCCCGAATTTTATTGCGGCCATGGAAAAAGCGTGTGCGTTTGTGACGGATGAGGGTGGGATTTTGTGCCATGCCGCGATTGTCTCGCGAGAGATGCGTAAGCCGTGTGTGATTGCAACGAAAAAAGCGACGAAGGTATTTAAAGATGGAGATATCGTCGAGGTGGATGCGGAGAAAGGGATTGTGAGGAAGGTCTAAAAAAAATTGAACCCCGCGCACGCAGGGAAGAGGTGGCGGGGGATGTGAGATAGAAGTGTTGGTTCAGGCGGCGGCACTGACTTCTTCCGGGCGGTCCATCAGGAGCTGACCTTCTTCGATCCGGAGAATGGCGAAATCGTTCTCCTGGATGGGCGTGGTCTGTCCGTTCTCGTCCGGCAGCAGTTCCCGGAGGATGACGGTGAGGATCTCGTTGAGCACCGTCTTCGGCGCACAGATGACGACATGTGCGCTCGCTCCGTTCAGATCCGTTTCGATGCGACTGAGGAGCTCTTCCGTCCTCATCTCCTTGTGGATGTTGATGGTCGGTCGGACGTCAGCGCAGGAGAAGGCTGTCTCGAACCCTTCCTTGGTGCTGTAGCCCTTGCAGGGTCCCTTTCCGCGAATCCTCTTCACTTCTCGTTCGTCGCTGTCTACCACCTCTTCCGTTACCAGCACGAATCGGTGACCCGACCAGAGGGCGCGGGTGAGATGCATCAGGAAGAAGCTGTTGAGATTCAGCATCGTCGTTCTCCTTCCGCCTCGTTTGGACCTTACGGGGGTCTGAAGCGGGTGTCTAAAACGGGGTGGTTTTAGGCATCCACTTCAGACGGGATTGAGAAAGGGCGGAGGAGAATGGTACTCAGAAAACGGCGATTTTGTCAACGATTGTTCGCGTAAACATGTTTAAACCCCTGTGCACGTGCAACAGGGGCTCAGAGTGGATCGCTCCTCGCGCGCGCAACGGCGCAGCGGGGAGGATGAGGGGTGGGTTGTGGAGAGGGGGGTGAAGATCAGCCGCCGCCGGTGAGGACGGCGCGGAGGTGGTCGTCCGTCGGGCTCTCCTGGAGCGGGAAGTGGGTGATGAGCGCCTGGCCGTCGCGCACCACGAGTTGCAGGTGGTCGCACTCGCCGAGGTTGGTGTCCATCACCACGCTCATGTCCGCCCGGTGGTTGCTCGCGAGCGCCAGGTAGGCGCAGAGCGCGTTCGACATGACGGCGTGGCCGCCCACGACGATGGTGCCGCTGGCGGGCCGCATTTCGCTCACCGTGCGGTCGATGGCCTCGAGGGCGCGCTCGCACCAGGTGCAGAGCGCGTCGGTCACGCCCGGCTCGTCGACGTAGCTCTTGAGCGGGGAGTAGCCCAGCTTGTTGAATGCCGCGTCGAGGACGTCGGCCTCCGCGATGAGCTCAGGGTTCGTGCGCGGGGTGAGGTAGAGCTCGCTGATGCCGACCGGGGTCGGCCAGCGTGAATCGGAGATCGTCTCGAGCGCCCGCGACACGTTCGAGGTCACCACGAGCGTGACCGAGTGCTGCTTGTTGATGTAGTCGCGTGCGCGCTCCGCCTGGAAGCGCCCCTTCATGGTGAGGCGCCGCTCCGCGTCGTTCTCGGCCTTGCTGGTGTTCCCGTGCCGGATGAACAGGATGCTGGTGTTGGGGTTGTTGAGGAAGGCGAGGAGCGCGGTGTGCCGGGTGTTGTTCATGATAGCCAGGGCCTCCAAGCCCTCCCATCGTCCGACGGAGTGTCGGGTCCGAGATGGGTGTCTAAAACGGGGTGGTTTTAGGCATCCATCTCAGACATTGGTTTCAAAGTACGAAATAGTATAATACACCAAAATGACGAAAATGTCAATGTATTTAGCCAAAAAACGCCTATTTATCTAGGCAGTTTTTGTCTTAAAAGACACTCGCTCTAAAAAGTGCTTCAATTAGATAAAATCTGTTTTATATGAGAAAACCCACAAAGTGTGGGATGGGAAGAGAGTTTTGTTGCTTTTAGCGACGAGGTTTGTAGAAAGTGACGCGACGTTGAGCACCCTGTTCTTCTATGAGCACGGCACTTCCTGGAAGGATTGGGTAGCTTTCCAGTTCATCGCAGATTCCTACGAGAACAGCCTTCACGAGGTAGGTTCCCCCCACGATGAGGCCGTGTTGCGGATTATGTCGTGCGAGCCATTCTCTTACTGCGCGCGTGTGGTGGAGGGCATTCACACCCCGTAGTGAAGGAGTACAGCCTGTACAAGGCGTGACAAGACGAAGGCGTATTTCAAGGATCGTATGAGCTACGCTTGTTCCCTGAAGAAGAGCATCGCAGGTATCTTGGGTTGCCTGACAGCAACCGCTGTGTGCGGCATGGTCTACACGTGTATCTTTCCATTCCTTCGGTATGTGGATGGTTCCATCAGGCTCTGGGTGGGCGACGAGTAGATACTTCACGTTGATATCCTCCTTCCTCCTGCGTTCGGGGTGTGATCCGAAGCAGGCGTCTGACGTGGGCGTGTCAGATGTCTGATTCGGATAGAGAGCGGATTAGGAGAGAGATCGGATCATGAATTGTTTGGTCGTGTTTACGCTTTCTTCTAATTCCCCGTCTTTATTTTCAATCACGATAGACGCGAGGTGCTTGTAGGTACGTTCTTCCTTCTCTTTTGCGAGACGCTTTTGTATTTCTTCTGGGGTTGATCCACGTTCTTGTAAACGTCGTTCGAGATCTGCGTCTGGCGCATCAAAAAAAATGACATGTGCGTCTGGATGCAATTGTTTAAAGGTGTTTGCGCCTTGCACGTCGACGACGAGAAGAATGGGTTTATTAAGCGTGCTTAGACGTTGCATTTCGTCTTTGCTTGGACCGTATAAATTTCCGTAGACATCGGCGAATTCGTAAAATCCGCCTTGGTCACGTTTTGTTTCAAATTCTTCGCGTGAGATGAACCAGTAGTGCTTACCATTCTCTTCGGTCACGCGAGCTGGGCGTGTCGTGGTTGTTATAAACCGTGACAGGGAGAGTGACGGGTCTGTCATCAAGGCGTCTGCGATGGTGGATTTTCCGGCGCCGGAGAGGCCGGTGATGATGAAGAGAGGGGGCATACGGAAGAGTATTGGGTATCCAGTATCGTGTATCGAGTATATATTGATTACTAACGTTTATTTCGTCATCCCGAACGAAGTCAGACGGAGCCACGTCGTTCGCGAATAACGTGGCGGAGTGAGGGATCTCGCAGCGGAATAGGTAGCCACGCGTTCCGGTCGAGATTCCTCAGTCGTCGTCGGACTCCTCCTTCGGAATGACGAGGGAAAAGAGGGGAGGGGATTATGACACGCGGAATTCTTGCACAAGGGTGTCGAAGGCTGGATCTGCGGGCAGGGTGAAGCTTTTTTCTTCTTGGGTGGAAGGATCTTTGAAGCTGAGACGGATGCTTTGGAGCATGAGGCGGGGGGCTTTGACGTTGCGATCGGTTTTTTTGAGGGTATACAAACTGTCGCCGATTACGGGGCGGCCGAGGGCGAGGAGGTGGGCGCGGATTTGGTGGGTGCGGCCGGAGAGAATTTCGAGCTCGACAAGCGTCGCGCCACGAAAGCGCTCGAGAACGTTGAAGTGCGTCCAGGCTGCTTTGCCCTCTTCTTCTTGGGAGGGACGCGCGGCCATGCGCGCCGAGGTGTTGGAGCGGGCGATGCGGAATTTGATGTCGCCTTCGTCTTTTTCAATGACACCATGTACAAGGGCGAGATAGGTTTTTTTGACGATACGGTCGCGAAATTGAGCACGGAAGCTATCGTACGCATCTTGGGTTTTGGCGATGATCATGAGACCGCTCACTTCGCGGTCGAGACGATGAATGATGCCTGGACGTACAGGGTCTTCGCCGACTTTCGCGATGTTTGGGTCGTGCGCGAGAGCCCAATCTACGAGGGTGGATTCTTGGTGGACGCTATCGGCGTGGACTAAAAGGCCTATTGGTTTATCAATAACCATCCAGTCGGCGGTTTCTTCGATGAGGGTCGGGGCATTGGGAGAAGTATCGAGTATCGAGTATCGAGTATCGAGCGGGGAAGATGATTTTGGATTTTTAAGAGCGCGTTCGCGGGTGGGTTTGCTGCGGGAACCGAAGCGTTTTTCCTTAAGAGGGGTTTTTTCTGTGGGGGCTTCGTCTTTCCAGTCAATAACATCGTTTTCTTTTAAAAAACGGTGAACCATGGCCTTTTTTCCGTTGACGGTGACCTGTTCGGAATTGATGATTTTTTGGATTTGTGAACGGGAGACAGCTGGATTATTAGCAACCAAAAAGTGGTCCAGGCGAGAGCCGGCGTCGGTCAGGGAAATGGTCCAGGTAGGCATGGGCGGATCTTAGCGGAGAATGGGGTTTTTGTCACGATATAAAGCAGAAAACCCGCGGGGGGCGGGGTTAGGCAGGGGCGATGGAGTTATCGCTTCGTCTTTCGATGGTTGCAGTGCACTCTCCAGATTTCACCGAGCATTCTGTCGATGAAATGGAGAGCGTTTTTCATGGCAACCCAGTTGACCGAGTTTTCTTTCCAGAGTTTTAGACCCACCTCCATTCGTTCGAACAGCACGGCGTGTTTTTTGCCATTCCATTTGCGAATCGAGTGTCTCCTGTAGCGGATTTTTTCGAGTCCGAACAGGATACGCCGTGCGAGCGCATCGCCGGGTCCCCACCGCTCGGGCAGGCAGAGCTGAGAAGCGATGTCTGCAGGTACATCGGCGAGGATCTGTTCGATGAGGGCAGGGAACGTGACCAGTTCTCCCAGTCTGGGCAGGACTTTGATCAGTCCTTCGAGCGCGTTATGGACTTGGGGAGCATGCTCACGCAGCTCGCAGCTACACGCAATAATTGCCGGGCTTCTTTCCATGACGTTCTTTCCTTTCCCCGATTGAAGGTACGGTTAGAGGCTAATGGTTCCGCAATTTCTGTGCAACTTTTGACAAGCGTGCATATTTTGCCTAGCGTATGCAGCGTTGGCGCGCGTAGCTCAGCGGTAGAGCAGGTGTCTTATACACACCCGGTCCATGGTTCGATTCCATGCGCGCGCACCATCAAGTAACTTCTGTGAAAGGAAGTTACTTGTTTTTTGAGGCAAAAGTCATTTTTTAAAATAATAAAATACAACTTCAGATTGCGCTTGGTCACAACAGTTTGACAATAAATTTTGATTTTAGAATCCACCTTTCAAAAATGACCTTAATTTCTTGGCTAAGCTATAGGGGCATCGTTTAAGAAAACGATAAGGTGATGAATGTTGAAGGCTAGAAACCATGTGCGCATCTGAACTGGGATGGATGAAGAGGCGTTATTGACTTATTTGCTAATTTATGCTATTATTTTCTGTTCTTTCCATTGTTTTATAGCGGAGTTTATTAGGTTTTGAGACAGTTACATAGATAAGGTTTGCTCTCTAATACGAGAACAAAGCTTTTCCGTGTAACGGTCAACGTTACACGAGAAAGCGTGATTTCTCGTGAAGAAGCAGCTCAGCCACAGGAACATCCGTCGTTCGCTGGCGGGGGCGGCGGAGCGGCTTCTTGCCGCTACTACGCCCGCCCTTCCCTTTAACCTCCACTCGTACCAGCGCGAAGCCTATGAGCGCATGGTCGAGTGGCTCCATAACCCCCGCGGCGGCCGCCGCCGCTACGTCGCGCATGCGACCGGGCTCGGTAAGACGTTTGAGTTCTTGATGCTCGCTCTCTTCGCGAGGGAGCTCACGTTTCTCATCGTCGTTCCGAACAAGACCCTGATCGTCCAGACGGCGCGCGAGATCCACGCGTTCTCGAAAGGAACGGTCGAGGTCGGTCACATCTCGAGCCTGCCGACGGTGGTCAAGGACCCGAAGTCCGGCGACATCCTCGCGACCAAGGGATTTGAAGGCAAGCGTATTGTGCTCATCACGCAGGACAGCCTGCGCAATGGCGCTGATCGTCTCGCCGCCGAGTTCCGGCCGCACGTCGTCATCCGCGATGAGTGTCATTGGGCGTACACTGACCTTCAGGTCGAAGCGCTCAACCACTTCAAGGAGTCGATCATCATCGGCTACTCCGCGACTCCGGACTACCTGGTCACGACGGCCAAACCGCATTACGTACCGGTCACCCTCGAGAACGGCCAGGTTCTCTATGCTGATCCTCAGAGGATCGCAGATACCCATTTCGGTGGGTGCCTGCACCGTATGGGACTCCGCCTCGGGATCGAGCAGGGCTTCCTCGCTCCGCTCGCCTGGGGTGAGCTCGACGTGGCGCTCAACCTCGACGAGGTGCCGACCACTGATGGTCCTCTCGGTTCAGACTACGACCAGCAGACGCTGATCGCTGCCATGGAGAAGAGCTGGCCTGCCATGATGGAGGTCGTTCGACGCCTCTACGAAGACAACGCCTACGACATCCGCAACAAGCAGGTCGCGGCGGTCTGTCCGAGCGTGAAGTGTGCCGAAGAGTTCGCTGCGATCGTGAACCGGTACGCGCCCGCGAAGGCGGTCGTCGGGGGTGTCTCCGACGATGAGCGTCAGAGTATCCTCGATGCATTCGATGCCGAGGATGACGAAGGCGTCGAGGAGGTCATGCGGGCGGTTTCTTCCGTCTACATGCTTCGTGAGGGGTGGAACAGCCGCAGGGCTGAGATCCTCTTCATGCTTCGCCCGACTCGCTCTCGCGTCTTCTACGAGCAGGCTCTGGGGCGTGTGCTCCGGAAGTTCCGTAATGGTCGTGAAAAGGTCGCTCTCGTGATCGACCCTCACTATCAGGCGCGGAAGTTCGCCCCGCTTTCTGCCCCCGTACTCTACGGTACTCCCGGCCAGGCAGTTACGAGTGGGGGCATCCTCCTCGGGCCTCGTGGCCCGCGTGGATCCAAGAAGTTCGTCTCCCCGTACCTGCCCGACCACGTTCGCCCGACGATTCGCGTCGTACAGGCGATCGAGATCGAGTACTGGACGGGGGATGATGGATTGGTGGAGATCGAAGGGGAGAGGTGGGGGACGATCAATGGCATCAGTCACTTCCTTGATCTAAATTACAGCTCCGTCACCGCGCGTCTCGGCTCCTGCCGCTCTCGTGCTGGCAAAGATAGCGTGGGCAAGTCACTTATTCTCTACGCCCTCGCTGACGTGGAGAAGGCGTGCCACGATCTGCTCGATAAGAGCCTGCTCCAGGTGGGGGACGACGGGACGGTCAAGGCGGATGGAGAGACGTGGGGTACGGTGAGTTCCATCAGTCAGAATCTCGGCTTGAGTCCTTACGTAATCAAGTCGCGCCTCTCCTCCTGCCGCTCTCGGAGTGGCAGAGATTTCGGGAATAGGCGCGCTACCCTCTATGCTCTTACGGATGTGAAGAAGGCCTGCGCCGATCTCCTCGACAAGAACCTGCTTCAGATCGGAAAAAACGGTATGGTTGAGGCTGATGGAGAAACGTGGGGCGTTATCCTCGCTTTCGAGAAGAAGCTGGACCTGAATTCTGGCTCAATTAAACCGCGCCTCGACTCCTGCCGCTCTCGGAGTGGTAAAGATCTTCGGAATAGGCGCGCTACCCTCTATGCTCTTACGGATGTGAAGAAGGCCTGCGCCGATCTCCTCGACAAGGACCTGCTCCAGGTGGGGGACGACGGGACGGTCAAGGCGGATGGAGAGACGTGGGCTACCGTAGGAGGTATAATCGAAAAAACCGGTCTTAGTGCGTACATCGTTAAGCAGCACGTCTCTTCCTACCGGTCTCGCAAAGGAAGGAATAGCATGGGTAAGCCCTCCATGCTCTACCCTCTCACTGACGTGAAGAAGGTGTGTGCTGCATATCTTATCAAGGATCTCCCCCGATCAGACTCCAGTGGCATGTTCAGTGCCGATGGTGAACGATGGGGTACGGTGTTCGCACTCTGCAAGGCACTGCATCTTTCAAATGCCGGCATCGTTCCTCGGCTTACCGGCTGCCGAAAGCGACTCGGTAAGCCTGCTACTGGTCCAAATGCAGACTTTTACTCTCTTAAGGATGTCAGGAAAGCCTGCGCTGATCTGCTCGCCAAGAGACGTTAGAAATAATGCATTCCGCACTTTCTTCCTTGAGGAAGAAGCCTTAACCACTTCTTCCTCCTTATCTCCTACTCTCTGTCTCAGACTGAGGATGAGCGATAAGAAACGCAAGACGCTCGTTCGAGGAGCGGGCGCTGCGACAGGTTCTGGTGACAAGAGGTTGACAATGAGGAGTGAATTCGAGTTACGTTTCATATCCAGTTTGACGTCTGGTGTCTAATTTTGTACATTTTGTACATATGCGAGTTATTACGACGACGGCTGCTCGAAAGAATATAAGTGATTTGGTTAACCTGGTTAAATTGAAGGGTGAAACGATTGGGATTGGGCGGCGTCGTTCGATTGATGCGTTGCTTATCCCGTTTCCGACCACATACAATGCGGATCTGGATGATATCACCAATATAAATGCCGTATCTCGCAGTTTTGCTTTTTTAGAGGATGAACCTGAGTTGTACACGCGGGCTGATGTGAAGAAGATCTATGGATAAAGGAACGATTATACTGGTTCCTTTTCCGTTTACGGATCTTTCTGGGCACAAAGTCCGGCCTTGTTTGGTGTTATCTTTCCCAAGACGAGGCGATGATTGTATTGTCGCCTTTCTTTCTTCTGTAGAGCAGAAACGTCCAAAACAGTTCGATCTTAAGGTTCGGATGACGTCTCAAAATGGACTTAAAAAGGATTCGCTTCTTAAGCTAGATAAGCTCGCAACCCTTCAACGCACGATTATCATTGGCGAGCTTGGGATGCTTGAAGCTTCCGTTATGAAAACGGTTGATGCGAAATTGAAACAGCTATTCCAGATTCGTTAAGATGTTTGCCTGATTCTTTGATAACTCTCCCATCTCCACGTCGGTAAGATTTTTTGTGTAAGTGCTTCTTGTACGGTGCAACCTGGTTCTTTATTGTGTTCACAATTAGAAAAATGACACTCCTGACTCAAGGCAAGAATATCGGGGAATCCAAGCGTGATGTCGTCATCGTCGACGTGTTCTACGTCGAGGGTGCGGATGCCGGGGGTGTCGATGATGTAGGATTCTTTGTCCCAGATATGGATGTTGGAGCGGGTGGTGGTGTGTTGGCCTTGTTGGGCGTGTTCGCTGAGTTCTTTGGTTTCGACGTTTGCTCCTGGGATGAGGACGTTGATCAGGGAGGATTTGCCTGCGCCGCTTTTTCCTAATAGGATCGATGTTTTTCCGCGAATAATGGTTTGTAGTTCCGCGATGCCCTGATTGGTTTTAGGAGAGGTTTCAATGACGGCTATCTGTTGCGAGCGATACCAAGCGAGAGCCGGATGGCGTTCGGCGGTGAGATCAACTTTGTTGAGACAAATGATGGGATCGAGATGGGCGGCACGACACAGAATGAGGTAGCGGTCGACGAGTTCAGGTTCAAAGTTGGGATTGGTGGCCGTTGCAACAATGATGGCGATATCGACATTGGCGGCGATGACGCGTTTTTGTTTGTGATGGCGGCTGCCACCTTCGCCTTTGGTGCGCGCGAGTTCGGTGTGACGTGGTTCGATCGAGAGGATGCGGATGGGAGAGGTGCTTGGATCAACGGAGACATGGTCACCGACGGTGAGTTGCGTGAGAAGAGAAATGGGGGCCGTGGCCTCATGGGTTTTTCCTTCCAAAAGAACGGAAGCGGCTCCACCATAGACGGAAGCGATAAGACCTACAGGTATCAGGCTTGAGGGATTAGGCGTCAGGATGGGTTTTAAGAGGCCTTTTTTTTGGGCTTTTTTAGCACTCAATTTTGGTTTTTTTTGCCAATCTTCGGAGTCGTCGTAATGCATGGAGGTATTGTCTGGGTTGGCTCGCAGTCTGTAAAGGGTTGAGTTTGTTTATGGGTCAGCGTAGGATAAGGTAATTGTGCATCAAGTAACCCGTATTTTAGGGATTGAGACTAGCTGCGATGAGACGGCCGTCGCCGTTTTAGAAGTGGGGGAAAACACAACACGGGGAGTGGAGACGTTGACGTTACCGGTCAATTTGGTGTCTTCGCAGATTCCTATCCATCAGAAATACGGTGGGGTCGTCCCAGAGGTAGCGGCGCGATCTCATGTGCCAGAGGCGGTGGCTCTTGTCACGCAGGCTTTGCAGCAAGTGTCTCTTGAAACAATCGATGCAATTGCGGTCACACGTGGTCCAGGTCTTGCGACGGCGTTGGGAGTTGGGATTGAGGCAGCGCGTACGCTGGCGGCGTTTTCTGGAAAGCCTCTTATCGGTGTTAACCATTTAGAGGGGCATATCGCATCGGCCTGGTTGAATGAAGACAATCGAGCGCACTGGAATTTTCCCGTTTTGATTTTAACAGTTTCTGGGGGACATACAGAATTAGTCTTGATGAAAGATTGGTGTCGTTACAGGGTTATTGGTCGAACACGTGATGATGCGGCGGGGGAGGCATTTGATAAATCGGCGAAGCTCATGGGGATTTTGTATCCTGGTGGTCCTAAGATCGCGAAGCTAGCAGAACGAGGGAATCGGACGGCCTTTGTCTTGCCACGTCCGATGCTAAAAGATGGGACCTTTGATTTTAGTTTTAGTGGGTTGAAAACAGCGGTTCGTCAGTTGTGGGAGGGATTGCCGGAACGGCTAACGTTTGATGAGGCAAATCCGGCCCCGCTTTTGTGTGATATATCAGCCTCGCTTCAAGCCGCCATTGTGGATGTGCTCGTTGAGAAGACATTGGCGGCAGCGAAGAAATATAAAGTGAAGGGGGTGTGTGTTGTCGGAGGGGTGTCGGCGAATACGTGTTTGCGTACGCAGCTCGGGGAACGGCTTTCGCAGCAACTACCTGGAGTGGCGTATCTGCCGTCAGATCGGAAGTATGTGACGGATAATGCAGCGATGATTGCGGGGGCTGGGTATTGGAGGTTTCGCAAAGGGCAGTCGGTGGATTGGAGGAAGATTGAGGTGAGGCCGGAGTGGGGGTTGAAATAAGACCTGCTTCTACTCCGTCATCCCGAACGGAGTCTGACGTAGTGAGGGATCTCGCAGCGGAACGAGTAGCTTAGGGGAATTCCGATCGCTACCTGTTCCGGTCGAGATTCCTCAGTCGTCGTCGAACTCCTTCTTCGGAATGACGGGCTCCAAAATTTCTATGCAAGAATATTCTTTTATTATCAATACGATAGCGGATTGGGATGCGCTGGCGCAGCGTCTTATTTTAGAGTTGAAGCCGGGAATGATCCTCACCTTGTCGGGACCGCTTGGGGCGGGCAAGACGACGTTTGTGCAGGCGTTAGCGAAAGAACTCGGCGTCAAAGGTGTGCCAACGAGTCCGACGTTTTCTTTGGTCAGGACGTATAAAACAAAACATGCAACTTTAAAAAAACTCGTGCATGTGGATGCGTATCGCTTGGATCAGCCTAATGACGTAATAACACTGGGATTGGAGGAGTTGTTGGCAGAAAGGGGAGTCATCATTTGTCTTGAATGGCCGGAGCAGGTGGAGGGGTGGTTGAAACGATATGAAGGGAAAATTGTGAAGGTTAGGATTATCCAGACGCAGGGAGGTACGGTGCGAGAGGCTAGTATTTCTCGATGATATATTAATAGAAACACCCTCAGCGTTTGCTGAGGGTGTTTCTTTTTATCTTCTTTTATTTGCGGCGCAATCCGTATACTCCGCTCCAGGATTCTTGCCCGACTTGGTCAACCATGCGGACTTGGTATTCGAGGGTGGCTTGGTTGTAGACCGGGGTTGTCCAGGTGCAACGTTCGCCAGGACAGGTGAAGACTTTTTTACCGTTCACGAAGAGATCGAGATGATCTACTGCGCGAGGTGACCAGCCACGGATTGTGAAGCTGATTTGGGCGTCTTTGGGGTAGTCTTGAGGGTAGTTGGTTGTGACCTGTGCGTAGGAAGGAGGATTGGAGAGGTTGTTCCAGGTGCGTTTGACCGTGAGGGCACGCACATCGGACCAGCTCACGACACCATCCATATCGGTAACGCGGGCATTCATGACGACCATGTGTTCGTCGCTGAAGTCGTTGGTACCGATGGTGTAGGAACATTCTTTGCTGCCTTTGTTGCCGAACGTACAGGTTTTGCGGGTAATCCCATCGGCAATCATTTCGATGGTTTTGATGCCGTTTGGTGCCCAAGCACCGACGGTGTAGGTAGCAGTTTCATTCACAGCGATCACGTCTTGGGATGGATTCATCCAAGACCACACGCTGAGACCGTTTCCGGCTTTGGCCGGAGCTTCGTTGGATTCAGGCGTTTGTTCGCTTGAGCGCACCAAGACGGATTTTCCATTGCTCCAGACTTCTTGTCCATTGGTATCAATCGCATGCGCGAGCAAGGTGATGGTCGTACCTGGTTGGTAGTTGGAGGTGTCGAGGGTGAGGTCACAGTTGACGGCGCCGACCGCGGCTCCGTAGCTACAAGCGCGTTTAACGGTACCGTTAGCGAGAACTTCGACTAAGCGTAAGCCGTTAAAATTATTTTGGGCTTTGACGCGGTAGGTGAGACGATCGCCACGCAAGATGCTGTTGACCGCGGGTTCAAGGGTTGCGTTGGCCTTGAAGATTTTTCCTGGGGTGGTTGGAGCCGGGGTCGTGGAAGGGGTTGTCCCGCTTGAAGCGATACTCACACGTTCACGGTGGAAATTCTTGCCGGTCGTCCAGGTTTCTAAGCCGCGACTGTCGATGATGCGCGCGTTTACAAACACGTCTGCGCCATTTGGAAGTTCGCTTGGATTCAAGACGAGGCGACAGGTGCGTGTTTCAATGGTTTGGCCATCAGAGACACAGGTGTCTTTGACGCTGCCATTGACCCAGAATTCGATGCTGCTCAAGCCTTTGGCGGCACGGGCTGCAACCTGTACGGTCACGGGTTGCGTGCGCAAGGTGGTTTCGTTTGGTGTGATCCAGGTAGACCAAGAGATACCGCTCACAAGATCTGCGGTCCAGGTGGCGCTGCTTGGGGTTGTGTTGTCATTTGTAGGAGCTGATATGACGGGCACGTCTTGAGCGGTGGCGTTGCTGTTGGCATCAACGATCAATGAGATGGTTGCGCTTTCACGGGCGATGTTTTGGGTGTTAATCGCGCGTGCGACAAACTGGACGCGACGCGTGTTGCCGAGGGACCAGTAGATTTGGGAATAGCTACAGTCTTTGTCGTAACAGCTTTTAATGCGCGCACCATTTACATAGATATCGATGCGTTCCAAATCGGGCGCTAGCGATTGAGCGCTGAAGGTGAAGCGTTTGCCATCGCCAATACGCGCATCGCTTGGGTTACTTGTGACGGTGACTTCTGGTCCGAAGGTCTTAGAGAGGATTTCGCTTCCGAGATTGGTAACGGTGGTTGGAGTCGTGACGGTTTTTGCAAAGTCTTCCTCTAACATGACGAGCTTGCCCATGAGAGGGCTCGATGGGACGTTTGAGTCAGGAGTAGAAGCCGCACCGACGAAGATGGTAGTACCGGCGTTGTTGGAAGCGAGGTTTAAAAATAGGTCACGAGAAGGGGTTTCACGTGTCATGGTACGTCCATCAAAGCGGACGAGATTTTTGCCGGCCACGATGACCCAGGCGCGTCCATTCCAGCTGGCTTTGACTTCGCGGGCATCGGTCGATAAAAGGCCGACGCCGAGCGCTTGGTCAGAAACTTCGCGCATGGTGGTGCCATCAAATACCCAGAGGCGATCGGTCGCAAAAGGGTTTGAGGTGACATCGGTGGTTGCAATTAAGACTTGCTCTTCACTCTGCCAGACACCGCTCACAAATTTTACATTTGGGATCGCAACTTCATGCCATTGGTTGCCATCAAGTTTCCACAAACGGGTGCTCGCCGCTTGGGAAATGACTTTGTCGCTATTCTGTAATTGGCTGGTGCCACCCATAAAATACCACTGTCCATTGACATGGAATGGGGTGCTGACGCCGGTACATAAGATAGAGTTGCTCACATCTTTGACACAGCCTGCGGCGAGATTTGTAAGCTTGCCGAGCGGAATCTCAATTTGTTCTGGTGCGGTGCTGACGCCGGTCCAGCGGTAGAGCGTCCAGTTGGCAGGGCGGCCAGCGGGAGCCTTGGTGTACGTACGGACGTACCAGGTTCCTTGGTAGCCAACCGCATCAAGTCCGCCTTGGGCGTATGGAAATACGCCATTGGCTTCGGTCCAAGCTTCGCCATTCGTCAACCAAACCTGAGGTTGCTCACGGTCGAGGGCGTGGTTTACGACCATCCATTGGCTGCCATCAGAAAAAAGGTTGGACACCCCAGACATCCCTTTGCCGCGTAGGTCGGCGGTCAGATCTTTAAGGGTATCTCCATCAAAACGATAAAGACGACGGCTATCGGAAATCAACCAAGTGCCGGCACGATGGCTGACAAGGTTCACGGAGATGCCTTCGCGTACAGGCAAAAGCGCGGACTTATCGGTCCAGCTCCAGAGGTCGAGGGTGGCGATGGCCGGGATGGTGATCGCGGCTGCGGCAAGCGTTGCCAAGAGCACCAAGGCTGCACGCTTAGAGAAAGTAGGCATTTTTAGCATAAATATGAGGGTGTCTGCGGCCATAGAGAAGGGCACAGAACTGCATATTATTATCAGAAATTAGCGATTTTGTCAAGGTGGTGTGGATAAGAGGAAGTTTGTTGGGTAAGGGGAAATTTGGTAATATAAGAGAAATTATATGCCTAGAGAATCTGCTGGTCGTCCTTTGCGTGAAGCTACTCCACCTGCTGACCATGAATCTGGAGCCCATAAAGTGGCGAAAGACCGCCGCTTGCCTACCCAGGAGGATAAAAATGAGCTAGAGGCAATGTTCGCGGAGCTTGCGGAAGATTTTGATACGACCCCGATTGGTCGAGGGGTAGATTCTGATGGTTTGGAAGCAGATTTGCCTGGCGTAGGCGATGAGTTTGATCCTATTACAGTAGTTAGGCGGGTAAAGGGGATTAATGAACAAATTGCCCGGATTAAAGCGAATGAATCTCGTGTTGGGGCGAAAGTCAAGCAACGTGAAGAAGCGCGTTTGGCGCGTAAAGGAGATGCGGAGCCTGCTCCTTCTCCTTCGGCGGATTTAGAGCTGGCTGACGAAGTTACACAAGAAATTTCTCAGAAGATGGCGAAGTCTCGTGCGGATAAAAAAGCGTATACCGAAGAGAGAGCCAGGGTTAAGCCTCGGGGAGAGAAGGTGGCATCAGCGAATTTTGCCAAGATGAAGAAGGATTTCCCTTTGGGAAGAAGGTATGATGTTGCGATTGGAGCGCCGGTTCCAAGAATGGATTCTGAATTGCTTGAGTATGTAGAAGAATCTACGGTTAAACCTCTTAAACGAAATTTTCCCTTAGGAAGAAGGCAGGAAGTAGCGATTGGAGCGCCGGAGCATTTTAATGGCGTTCCAGTTAGACGTGTTGATTCCAGTTTCCTTGAAGATTTAGATGAGGATAATGACGAGTCGGTTAAAAGAGTGTTTCCTTTGGGAAGAAAAGGGAAGGTTGCTATTGGAGCGCCGGAACATATTGATGGTATGCCGGTTCAGCGTCTCGACTCTAGCTTGCTTGAGGATGATGTTGAAGAGACTGTCGCCAAATCTGGTCGAGTTATTCCTCAGATTCCTAACCATCTTCGCAAAGTTCCATCTGCTCCCCGGTCTTCTGAGCGATCTTTTGGAAATAAATCGCGTAAGCTCTTTGTCCCGAATCGAGATCAGGTAGCTATTGGTGCCCCGAAGGTTCCAGAAAAGACTGTATGGCAATCGGTAAAGGGGTTTTTTGGTAAAATGTTTGGCGGCTAACCTTTTTTCTTGTCGAATTTTTTTGGCTCTTCGTGTATCTTAATATCTATATGTCAGAAAAACGATCGTTTGGTGTTTCTGCGGGCGAGACGCCGGAGTTTTTGAAGTTGCCTGAGAATCGAGAGAGGGCAGATGCATTTATCCAGTTATCGGACATGCTCGTGGGGTTTTCTGGTAAGGCAAAAATAACAAATCGTTTGTTTCATGCCATGTTCCCGTCTGGACTGGGGCGGGAAGACCGCGTTGTTAGAATAAGATTGTTACGACAAGTACTGAAAAAGAATCCAGACGTGGTTTTAAGGACATCTCAAGATTTTGGCATGCATTCCACGGTTTCTGTTCCTGAGTTGCATGGGGTGGATCATGAGAGGCGGCTTGCCGTGCAGCAGGGGAGTGACCAGGCTCATAGAGAGACGGCACATGGCTCGACAGATCCCGTGGGTGTCTCTAAAGAAGTCTCTGCAGAGGATGTAGGATTTATTCGACTTTCTGATGTTCTCGAAGGGTTTTCTGGGAAGGCAAAGATAACGAAGCGAATGTGGCGTACCCTCTTTCCTGAGGGGGTGTCTGAGAGTGACAGAGCTTCTCGCATGACATCCTTGAGGGCTGTTCTTGAGAAGCGTCCGGACGCTGTTCTTAGAGGATCTTCTATTGCGGAATTGAATACAGGGGACGTTCGTCATTCGTCCCTAGAAGCGGATGATGAAGGTACCCGTCTTTTCCTGACTGATTTGGGAGAACTTCCCGAGCCTCAGGAAAAATTGTCGCCTAATAGAGAGGAATCTTCTCCTTCTGATGACGCTGAGAGCAAAACTCAAATTTTATCTGGTTCGGCTGCTGAGGATGATATCCCATTTGGTCCTGCGGGTGAGATGCTTGAGAATGTGGAAGATGCTCCGCCCCCTACTACGCTACAAGGTGCTATCGAACGGGCTAGGAATCGTATTTTTGGTGGTAAAGTCCGTACTTTTCGTCCAGTGACGAGCGTCCCCGATGCCCCGTTTGATCTTAGTAAGACACAAAGTCCGTTTAAGAAGGAAGAATCTGGTCCGAGACCCGTTGAAAAAGTTCCTGATGTGGAAGCAAGTAGTATTTTGGATCGAGAAGCGTTGTTGGTGGCTATGGCAGCTGCTTCTCAAAAAAAATCTTCTAAGCCACCCGCGAAAAGAGTTTAAGATTTTAAATAACACCTTATAATAAATAATCAGCGCCTGGATCTTTGTAGACCGGGCGTTTATGTTGTGGCTGATTATTTATGGTATTAATCTTTTTTTGCAATTTGGTGCAGAGTTTCTAGGATAATCTCCCCGGCTTTGGAGGAGTGGGCAGGTGTTGCTATGGAAGAGGGTGGTATTTTTGGTTGTTGAAGGATGAGATGTATCGCTTGTGTCCAGAGATGGGGCTTGAATGGCGGAACGAACAGTGTACCTGGCGGGGCAGTTTCTGGGAGGGCGCCACTCGTGGAAGCGATGATGGGGGTGCCGTGGGCGTGTGCTTCATGGAGGGGAAGGCCGAAGCCTTCGTACCAACTGGGATAGAGGAGAGCTTGAGCGTTTTGCATTAGCGTAGAGAGGAGGGCGTCGGAAGGACGAGAAAGAAAAAAGTATCGAGTATCGTGTATCGGGTATCGAGTATGAGGAGGGGAGCCGATGAGGACGAGTTTTATGTTTTTGTTGGGTGAGTGTTTTAAAAATTCTTGGAAGGCTTGGATGACACAATTCACGTTCTTTCTTGGGTCGTTTGCTCCAAGGGCTAAGAAGTAGCGAGTGTTTTTTAGTTCTTGTGGGAGTTCGGCGTTTTGTTGAGGAAGAGGTGGGACTTGGATGGGAAGGGTTTGAATCTTTTGTTGATCAACGCCAAAATGATCGACGAGATCTTGTTTAGTATGGTCGGAGACGGTGAAGAGGGCGTTGGCCTTCTCTATAAGCCTGCGGGCGCGGGTGACGTGGTGCCAAAGGCGGGATTTTGGGGAGAACCACTTGGGCTCGAGATAGAACGAGAGGTCGTGGATGAGGAGCGCGTAGGGGAGCCGGGGTTGGCCGACCATTTCTAGGTTGGGAAGAAACAGAACGTTTGGTTGAGCGTATCGAGTATCGGGTATTGAGTATCGTGTATAAAGACGATCAATACTTGTGAGGTTTAGAAAGGTGGTGAGGGCGATGAGTTTGTTTGGGAGGGGGATGTGCGCTGAGCTAAGCTCAGTTTTGGGGAATGGGGAACCGAGCTGAGCTCGGTGGTCGATATTTTGTGATTTTATCCCAGATGTCAACAAGGTGAACGTGTCTTTGGGAGATGCTTGTTCGACCATTTCTTGTATCAATGTGCGCGCAACGCGGGTGATGCCGCCGGGGTGAGGATCAGTCAGGACGCGGGCGTCGATTAGGCAGCGCATAGACCGTGGGTTTTGCAGGCGTCATCAATGAACACGCGCATGTCTTGCAGGAAACGTGCGTGGGAGAAGCGTTCGGCGTGGGCGCGGATGACGGCTGGATCAAAACGGTATTCATCAAAATGTTGGACGGCGTTCGCGATATCTTGCCAACTTTGGGCGTCGAGATGGATACCGGTTTGTCCGTGGACGACGGTTTCTTGGGCGCCGCCATGTTTATAGGCGATGACTGGTTTGCCGGCAGCCATGGCTTCGACGGCGGCGATGCCAAAATCTTCCACCTGTGGATGGATGAAGGCGTGACAGCGTTGATAGAGATTAATTTTTGTTTGTTCGTCGACGCGGCCTAAAAACGTGGTACGAGGGCCGGCGAGAGATTTTAAGCGAGGCAGTTCTGGGCCTTCGCCAAAAATCATCAGAGGAAGATTCAATTCTTTGAAAGCCTGGACGATGAGGTCAAAGCGTTTATAGGCGACTAATCGACCACCGGCCAGCCAGGTATCGCCTTTTTCTTGGGATAATTGGATTTTATGAACATCAACGGGAGGATAGATGACGTGAGCATCGCGTTGATAGTAGCGTTTGATGCGTGAACGAGAGATTTGGCTGTTGGTCAACAAAATATCGGGGCGTTCGGCGGCGAGACGGTCCCATTGGCGCAAACGATGGAGGAAATGCGGCAAGATCCATTTGATGATCTTAGGTTGAGGAAGATCATTTACATAGCCGATGCGTTCTTGCCATAAGAAACGGGTGGGGGTGTGGCAATAGCCGATATGGAGCGCGTGAGGGGAAGCGATGACACCTTTGCCAAAACTGGAAGAATTGGAGATGACCAGATTGAATTCAGAGAGATCAAGGGTTTCAATAGCCTGTGGCATCAAGGGGAGATACCATTGATAGCGTTTGGGTGAAAGGAATTTGTTGTTTAAGGCCGAAGAGCGAATATCTGCCCCTTTGAGGTCGGGATGGGTGGTTTTTGGGTCGTGAAACAAGGTGAAGATGGGAGCAGCAGGGAATAATTCGTGTAACGCAAGCAAGACGCGTTCGGCGCCACCGTCTTGGACGAGATAATCGTGTACCAAGGCTACTTTCATTACAAAAAGAGTAGCAGACGGGGAAATAGAAGAGTAGTTATAACTCTCCCCCTTACCAAGGGGGAGTTGGAGGGGGTTTCTGAGAGAGTATGGATTGGATTGTGATATATAGGCTATGAGCCCATGTGG
>CAZIQG010000011.1:0-22514 GCA_964541725.1 uncultured Gammaproteobacteria bacterium | reverse complement strand
GTTCACGTGGGGAAGTTATTGGTATTGGTACGCGGCCACAGGCAGCTGGTCACCGCTTGGATGGTGGCGCGTAGATATCATGCCGAACGGGTTATTTGATACCTATTTATATATGCAGTGGGTGGGGGCGGAAGCCCACCGGCTCTCTGTCACCACTCCCCTCCCGTGGTTTAAAGAGGTTTTCCCGTGGCTATGGAGATATCTCACATCTCTCGGAGCGACCTTACCTGAACTTTTTCTCCTTATACGTTGGGTGATGGCTATTGCCAGTATCTGGATCGGAGCCTGGACGATCCGGGAGTGGTCTGGCTTATCCGTTCTCCAGGCGCGCTTGAGTTCTCTAGGCACATGGTTGTTTCTTGGCTTTGTGCTTGGCATGCGTCCGGGTGTCTACTCTTGGTATTTACCGTTTTTATTTCTTGGATTGTTGGCCGCGTGGCGTGCCGCAATGCTCCTTGAGAAAAAGGATTCGTGGTGGCGTGCCGTGTTTTATTCTGTCCTTGCCCTATGTATGACTTCGCTCTATGCGTGGGTTCTGATTAGCATAGGTGTGTGGCTCACGATTCTTTGGGCGCGCTCAATCTTGCGACATCAGAGTAGGAACATCTTCTTTGGATGTATAGGCGTGGCATGTCTTGCCAGCATCGCCTTCGCAGCCTGGATCGTGTCACGAGCAGACTTCCAAACAATGATCGAGCTCTACCAACGCCTGGGCGTGTTTCTCGAGACGCGGATGCCCACGCTTGCGAATACCCCATTTGCGATTGTTGGATGGATAGGCCTTTTTGGGACACTGCTTGCGAGGCACTCTCGTTCCCCCGCCTCTGCCACAACAGATATACGTCCGTTTTTATTTTTCTCGCTATGGGTCGCGATGTTTGCCGTCTGGTTCAATACTCCCATCACCTCTTTCTATGCCCAAAACGACCATTTTATTATGCCCGTCGTTTTACTCGCCGCTCTCAGCGGAGCGTATGTGTGGGCATGGACGCAAAAGCAGCCCGAGGAGGAGCCGATGATAGGGACTGAGTGGCAAAGGATGCTCCTACGTTATAGCGTACCCATTATTGCCCTGAGCTCAACTGCTGTTTTCCTGTATATCCTTCAACAACCATTGCGCTTACACCTGCACAAATTGGACGTCTATCTTATCCACCTCTCTCATTGGCTCGCTCTCGCAGGAGCGGCTTGGCTTGTTTCCCTGAAACCGTGGCTCGCTCGAAATAAAAAAATATCGATTATTCCTATTGCGCAACTTACGATAGCCATCTTGCTTAGTTTCGTGGCTTGGAAAGGCGTCCTCTGGCGCATACAACCCTACATCACACTGGCCGCGCCATCGCGTCCCGTGGTCAATTGGATCACGCATCAGACGCAGCCAAGCGATGTTTTGTGTGCGGCGCCGCAACGAGCGGATTTTTATGCCGCGCATACGGGACACGTGGTCTATCCTGCCGAGCCAATTTTTAATTATCCTCTGTCAGATACACAAGTCCTGTCTACACTGGCAACGATCGCGGGTGCATACGATGTGCGAGCGGCACACCAAGAAGAGTGGTTTGATTTCTTATTAGGCTATTATCGCACGGCGACGTGTGATTATGGACGCGCTCAGCATGGGATGTATGCAAAAGCTCTACGTCGCTTGGGATGGAACGACGAACGAATTTACGCCTTTATTGGTTGCCCGGATGCGTATAATAAGCAGCTGTCTCAGGCTATTGGTCGCGCGATCGACGCACACACCTTGAATGAAACGGCGTTTCGACGGCTATGTCCCGCTGTACTCGTAGAGAAGGGCGAGGAGTCGTTGTGGCAATTCCCCTCCGATTACAGACCTACGCTCATTCACGATCAGGTCTCCGTGTGGCGACCAACCCTCCCATGACCCTCTCCCTTTCCCCTCGCCTCTCCCTCATCATAAGATGGCTTTTCCTTGCTCTGCTGCTCGCTGCGTTGGTTTGGGGACCTTCTATCGTAGAAAATATCCTTGCTCACCAACCATCCCCCTGGCGTGTTGCCCTGACAAAAGTCGTGGTCTTTGATACAGAGCTCTATTTTCAAATGCTGGGAGGAGCGCTTGAGGATTTTACCTACGGTAAAAATATTTCTTGGTTTGGATGGATTATCCAAGGATTAGGGGGTTTATTTCCTGGCGCTTCTGTATCAGAGCTGTGGCTCGTCAGTCGCTGGCTTAGTCTTCTCCTCTTTTTTGCGATTGGGCCTTGGTGCTTTCGTCAAATAAGCCAACTTCCCAAGCGACCATCCCAACTACTATTTATCGGACTGTGGCTGGGGGCGTTCCTTCCTCTGAGCCTAAGGCCTGGGATCTATTCATGGTATATCCCTTTTTGCTGCTTGGGCATGGTGGCCGTTTATCGCGTCTTTCAACATCTAGAGGAGCGCCAGCTACTCGCATCCTTTGGATGGACGGTAGCCGCCTTACTTTTGACCATGATCTACCCATGGTTTTTTATCTTTACCTTCCTTTGGGTGGCCTTATTGTGGGCGCAATGGGCTGTCAGATCCTGTTCCAAGTGGCACTATTATTTTATTATTTTGATCGCCTTAGCCTGCGTGGGCTCAGTCGCTATCGCCTCCTTCTCCAGCACCCAACCATTGCTTGGCATCTTCCAACGTCTAGAGCGATCCGGGCTCGGCTATACCCATCTTCCGTTCATCGCAAACCCAATTTTTGTGGCTTTTTTTTGGATTTTTTTCTTATCTGTTTGGGGTCGTCGTACCCATATCGCGAAAGCGCTTTTGGAGATACGGTTCTTACTCGTGGGGTGGGTCGTCCTTTCGTTTTCCTGGTTCTTTTCTCCGTTTACCGGCATCACCTTTCAGAATGACCACTTTCGAACCCCCGTTCTGCTTTTGTCATGGATAACGGTTGCCGCTGTTTTTTCGCTGTCCTTTTCTCATCCAGAAGCAATACCCGCGACGACACCCCCTTCTTTTTCTTTAAGAGATAAATCCCGACTTCGACACCTGCTTCAAGGCGTAACGCTCGTCGCTGCGATGGCTACGATCTATTTTTGGATCACCTGGTTACTAAACCACGGTGACCATTTGAATGCGCTCCACATTTCTCTCTGGCTAGCTACCACTGTTGGTGGATGGCTCACACTCTCCTACGGCACAGACAAGATACGCGGCTATTCATTAAGGAATGTACTCGCTGTTCTCGTCTGCCTGTCAGCGATCCCCGGGCTATTTGGTTGGTGGGTGATCATTCGTCAATCATCGACTATCCCTTCTCCAGATCATATCGCAACCGTTGCCTGGATTCGGACACACATCCCTCCACACACGGACATGTGTTCAAGCTTAAAGGAAGGGAATTACTTCTCTGCGTATGCGGCGAGACGCATCCATCCTATGCATGGCATGCGTTATACCACCCAGACAGACGAAGACGCTCTGCAACGATTGGAACAGATCCTGGGAGCGTACGATGCACAAGGCGCGGGCACGCTTGAAGATTTTACATATTATGCTTCGGTAGATCGTTTTATCCCCTGCGAACAATATCCTTGGGCAATGCGTCTTTTGGCGCGAGCAGGCTTCTCTGAGGAACGCGTTAACGATATCACTGGCTGCGATCAACAAACGCTCCTGAAGCACAAAGCCCGCTTACTAGAGCGTGCGGCTCGACACACCCTTGAACCGGAGGCGTTTTCTCGAGTTTGCCCTGTCGTCTTATTCCCTACCTCCCAACAACCGTTCTGGACATTGCCAAACAGCTACATTCCTTTGTTTACTACAAAGGAGATCAGCATCTGGGGAAACAAAGATGCCACTCTTCTCTCTCCTCGGTAGTGATCACGCGGCTCAATTCACATCCAGCGAGAAACGTATTTCCACATCCCTAACAATCCTTTGCGTAACGGCCGATGATGGATCGAACCTTCTTGGCTGAAGGATTGTTTTATATACCATTCGTACGTCTCAACTAATACATCCGCATTACTCTCTGTCGGCACGAAGTCGAGCCATTGCTTAAGCTTGTCTGTCCGGAACCAGATATCTTTATCCGCGACATGGTATTGGTAACTCGCAAAGGGGACGAGACGCAAGACACGCAGAAGCGGCAAACTTACACGCGCAAACCAGCCAGGAATCTTCAGGATTTTTGAAGAACTCTGCACGCGTTGCAAGAAGGTTTGTAAATCTGATTCGAGCGTCCCAAATTGGGATGTACCGGCATTAAAATCTTCTCCCTTGCACGGCCTACTTGAAATAAGCCAGACGACTTCCGCTAACTCTTTTCCAGCAATAAGCTGATAGCGATTTTTTCCGTTGCCTAAAATCGCAATCGGCGTGCCTGCTTTTACCCATTCGAACAACAAAGATAAGAGCCCCATGCGACCTGGGCCTACGATGGTTCTGGGACGCACGATACTAATATCCAAACGATCCTTGTAAGCTTGGCAGATATGCTCTGCTTCAGCTTTGGACTGACCATAGGACTCAAAGGGCGCCTGTGGCGTCTCTTCCGTAATCCCTTCGCCCGTAGCAGGAATTCCGTACACAGAGGAAGAGGATATGAAGACGACTTTTTTTATTCCCTTTTCCAAGGCCACCTTAAGAACATTGCGCGTTCCTTCCACATTCACCTCCCAAAACCCTTTGGGATCATGGGCTAATGGCACGAGCGCCGCATTATGGATCACAATATCTCCTGCTTGAAAGTGGGCGCGGAGTGCCTGTTCGGAACGTACATCGACCGTGACGTATTCCACACCGTCACAACGCTCGCTGGGAGGCAAGATATCTAGACTTTTCACGGCGCAGCCGTGGCTACGCAAGACCTGGATAAGGTGTTGTCCAAAAAATCCTGACCCGCCCGTTACAAGATACATATTAAGAGGTTAAGAGCTAAGATATTGTTCATGCCAGACGCGCAAGGTCATCAGCGCCCAGAGCAAATGTAAGTGATACTGCTTTTTCTCCACATGTTCAGCCAAGAGCGTTTGGGCTACCGAGAAATCCACCAACATATCCAACGCCGAAGATGGTTGAGGCGCGAGCCGTTCACGCATAAACTCGTAGAGTGGCTCACGAATCCATTTGGCAGCAGGAGACATAAAGGCACGCTTCTCTTGCGTCACAACGTGCGCTGGTAATTGGTTGCGCCAAGCATCTACAAAGATCCGCTTGCCCTGTTCACGCGTATCCACTTTCCAAGCAGAGGGAATGGAGGCCGCAAAGGCAACAAGCTCGAGATCCAAAAAAGGAACACGCTCTTCCAGCCCATGCGCCATCGTCATCTTGTCGGTGCGCATCAGCGACTCTTCTGCGAGCCATGTAGGGAGATCCGCCGCCATGGATTGATTGACCGGATCACCCCATGGACGAGCAAAGAGCGGATCGAATATCTCCTTCAGAGCGGAGCTTACAGGAGTATAGGGCACACGCAAGACACGAGCTACCGTCTGTTCTTTTTGCAGCAAAAAGGCCAGATGACGGTCGGTTCCAAGAGGCTGGGTAACAAGGGAAGCATAATATCCTAATTTAGTCCGCGGAACAAGGGTTGCCACGAGGCGAGCGGGCAACCCTACCCCTAGACGACGCAACTTCTCGATTCTGGCTTGATACCAGTAGCGCGCATAGCCACCAAACAACTCGTCTCCCCCATCTCCTCCTAAGGCGACTGTGATTTTTTGTTGTGCCGCTTGGGCAAGGAGATAGGTCGCGGGTTGCACATGGTTCGCAATAGGTTCATCCATGTGCCAGACAACATCATCAAAACACGCCTCTACGTCCGCAGGCGTTAGCAAGACTTCATGATGGGAGGTGTGAAAATAATCCGCGGTTATGCGCGCCAATTCCGCATCGGCGTTATATTTTTGTGCGTCTACGGGTGAGGTATAGCTTACGGTATACGTCTCAATCGGTCCGGGAACGGTCTGGCGCATGGCCGCGAGCAGGATAGATGAATCAAGCCCGCCAGACAGAAATACGCCTACCGGCCGATCGGACACGAGCTGACGAGTCACGGCAGCCTGCGTCAGTTCACGCACATGATCCCGCGCTTCCCTATAGCTTGTGGGCGCGCTCCCTTCCTTACGCTCGGCCCAGGCCTCAACCGTGAGACGGCCATCTTGCCATTCGAGTACATGTCCCGCAGATAATTTGTAAATCCCTGTCAGCATGGTGCGCGGAGCAGGTACATATAAGAGGCGTAAATATAGGCCTAAGGCGACCTCGTCCATGTCCGGCCTGCCACGACCAACATGCACCAGAGCCTTAAGCTCTGACGAGAACCACAATTTTCCATCCTCTTCCCGATAATATAGTGGCTTTACGCCCATGGGATCGCGAATCAGCAGCAAATATTTTTCTTGCGCATCCCAAAAGGCACAGGCAAAGATACCATTGAGCTTTTTCAATCCGATCTTTCCTTCACGCGCCAATATCCGCAGCAAGACTTCCGTATCTGTTTGGGTGGTAAACACCTCTCCCTTCACCTCTAATTCTTGACGCAACTCTCGATAATTATAGATCTCTCCATTAAACACGAGTGTAAAACGACCATCGGGCGTTGACATCGGCTGACGCCCGGCTGGAGACAAATCAATAATAGATAAACGATTGTGCGCCAAAGACAGATCATCGTCCTCAAAAAACCCCTCATCATCTGGTCCGCGATGATGGGTGAGAGCGTGCATGCGGCGCAAGGCGGCCGGATCACGAAAGGTAAAACCATTAAACCCGCACATATTAGGTTCCTGGACGGATATATACCGACATTTTTTCTATGAGCGCACGTAAACTATGACGTTTATGGATGATATCCTGTAATTCTTTTCGTGTTCTCAATGTAGAGGATTGAACGTATGCGGCAATGGATTCTGGCAGATCATCCCCAGGAAACGTAATCCCACCAATCGCTTCCGCCTGCGTCCTTGTGACGATCGGGGTTAGACCTGCATACATCGCCTCTAAGACCGTCTTATCAATCGTTCGCGGCGCCATATTTACGATGCGTTGATAGCGCGGATAAATCGCTCGTAAGGCGGGCATAGGAACAGCTCCCATAAAACGTACACGATCTTTGAGTCCAAGTGTCTCAACGAGGGCTCGCAACTCTTCTGCATATCCAGCATCGTTGCGCGGATCTTGAGGTCGTCCATAATGGGTAAGTGTATACTCACTTGGTAGATGTGCGAGGGCTTTGATCACAAGCTCAAGACGCTTGGAACGAGATAGACGATGGACAGCTAAGAGATGCGTGGCTGGTTCGCGTTTATCCGACGGGAGCTGCGCCATATCCCAAAAGGCGGTATCAATCCCATGACCCGTAACCACCTTGCGAGGATCGCCTTCGTAGTGGGGCAAGCTGTCTTTCGTCGCCGCAAACAGGCGTTTCACCGCCATCATTCCCAGACGGAGAGAAAATGGATTCGTGTAATGCGTATACCAAAGATACGTGGGAATCGCTCTAAGCTTCCACCACCAGGCTCCCGCCCCTAGCCAACGTTGGCCGAGATGCACGAAGACGCGGTCGTATTCGAGGGTGCAAATGAGTGTTTGAAAACGCAGGAAGGAACGCGCGCGAGATTTGCCAGGCACATGCCCGAGATCATAAATAGGGCAGGTGAGACGCGTTTCCCCCTTTTCTCCACAAATAACGATCACTTCATAGCCCGCCTCGATAAACGCCTGCGCCCATAAGCTCGCAAACGCTAAATCATCGTGACATTCGTCGATTTTTGGCGTGATGAATAAGAGGCGCATAATATTATATTATATCTCGACCAGAATCTTCGCGATGCGCTCGGCCGCGTGCCCGTCCCAGAGGGGAGGAATGGCACCTTGCTTAGGCGAAAGACGAAATGCTGCGTACGCATGTTCGATCCGCTCTTTTGTACACCCTACGAGGATGTTCGTGCCTTGCTCAACGGTAATGGGGCGTTCCGTATCTTGGCGAACGGTAAAACAGGGTACTCCGTAGACCGTTGTCTCTTCTTGTAACCCGCCACTATCTGTCCAAACTGCCTGCGCGTCACAGATGAGACGCTGCATGTCCGCGTACCCAAGGGGATCAACGACACGGATCCCATCAGAAGCAAGTTTGAGCTCCGTGAATAACGCACGGGCACGGGGATGGAGCGGCGCAATAAGGGGAAGCGTGTGAGCGATCGTACGCAAAGCCTCCCAGACCTCTTTAAAGACGTTTTTATCCTGCATTAATGCCGCACGGTGGAGCGTGACGACTCCGTACGCTCCTTTTTTTACATCCAGCTCAGCAAGAATTGTTGAATGCTCCACCTGGGGTCGCATAAGATGCATCGTATCGACCATGACGTTCCCAACCTCGTAGATGCGTGTTTGAGCAACGCCTTCATTCAATAAATTCTGCTTCGCGCTTGGCTCGGTCGTAAACAGCCATTGAGCATGACGATCTACGAAGACACGATTACGCTCTTCTGCCATAGTGGGATTAAAACTACGTAGACCAGCCTCGACATGAATGACCGAAACGCCTTCTGCAACGGCCGCTTGGGTTGCGGCCGCCGTTGAAGTGACATCGCCGACCACCAAAATGGCATCCCACGTTTCCTTTCTAAGAATAGGGCGTAACGCTTTTATTATAGCCTGCGCCTGCTCTTCAGGCGTACCCAAGCCAATACCGAGTTCATGGGTTGGCGTTGGCAGGCCTAATTCTTGAAAAAAAATATCTGACATTAAGAGATCATAGTGCTGTCCTGTATGCACAAGTTCGTAAGCGATCCCAACCCGATCAAACGCGCGCACCAGAGGAGCGAGCTTCATAAAATTGGGACGGGCGCCCCCGATCAACAGCAACCGCTTCATATCTATCCCTTCTGGCCTCGAAGACGCAGGAAAAATAACCTCTTTAGGAGGCGTAGATGGCGCTTCATTTCTTTACGATACTCGAGCTTACTCTCACCATAGATGCGTTGTGTCAGAGGAGCTGGCACTTCTGTAATTCGACGCTTGTCGCGGATCAAATAAAATAGTATTTCTGCATTGATATCGAATCCCGTTGCTTGTAATGGCAGCGAAACGAGTTGCTCCCGTTTATACAAACGGAAGATAGGCGTGACCGCGCTTACTCTTGCTCCCATAACAATACGATATACGAGGCTCGCTATATGTGAGATCAATAAACGATAAGAAGGAATATCTTTTCCATACCCAGCAAGTTTAGGAGAGCCGCACACCACGTCTACATCTCCTTGCTTATACCGATCAACCAAGGACTTGACCAAGCTGGGCGCGAAGGTGAGATCCGTATCCATGGTAATGAGAATATCTCCTTTTGCTTCCCGGATCGCCGTCCGAATGGCTGCCCCTAACCCGCGATTACGCTCGTGAGATACAACGCGCACGGGTGCACCAAGCGCCTGCGCGAGCGCAGCCGTATCATCCGTACTACCATCATCAATAATGAGTACTTCGTATGGCTCTCCAAGCTGGTCAAATACGGGTAACACTTCGCTCGGAAAGCGCTTTAGATTCTCGGCTTCATTAAAGGCGGGAAAGGCAAAACTGATCATAGAAGGACTGTAACAGATCCTTGCCCAGTTCCAAAATAGGAGGGCGGAGGGATCATGGAGATGGTAAATAGAGCCTATATCGGCAAGCGTAGGAAGATCGACTCAGGAATCAGTCGCAAAATCGTCATAATGAGCCACCAAAATCCCGGAACATACATCTCTCCGGTCTTGTTTCGCTTAATCGCCCTATAAATACTTCTTCCCACCCGTTCTGGAGAGGCGAATAAGGGACTCTTCGGGATATCAGCCGTCATGGGAGTATCCACATATCCAGGCTTGATGGTCAGGACACGAACTCCAAAGGGGAGGAGCTCACCTCGTACCCCCTGTAAAAAGACATTTAGAGCCGCTTTTGCCGCTCCGTAGGTATACAGCTTGGCTCGGCCTCGATCCCCAGCCACAGAAGAGATGACGGCTAAACAGCCCTGGCGCGCCTGCTTAAGTCTGGGCAAGAGATGCGCCGTAAGCGCCATAATACTCGTCGCATTGGTGAGCATGCAGGCAGCGGTGACCACGGGATTCTCACTTGCTTCTGGCTGTGCGGTTAAGACACCGTGTGCAATATAGACAAGATCAAACGAGGGATGGGCCGCGTATGCCGCCTCCAGCATCTCCGCGTACGTATCTAGCTTGTCGACATCTAGCACGTAGGCATCACAACGACGTGCCCCGCGCGCACGTAGATCCGCTGCGACGATTTCAAGCTTTGCCTGCGAGCGCGCGACTAAAAAAAAGCAGTGTGCATCTGCGGCGAAGTGGCGTGCCGTGGCCTGCGCGATCGCGGAAGTGGCTCCAATAATAAGAATATTCATAGGATAATTAGCTCATGACCCGACGCCAAAAGCTGGATGAGAACGCGGGATCGATAGAACCAGAGAAGGTTTCCCACATAGGATAAAATTGTTTAAAATGTTGGGCTGACATGCGCGCATCCTTAGCAGGATATAAACGACCCCCTAGCTCAGACACAATCGCATCCAAGTGCGTGAGGGCATCTAGCGTCTTCTGACCTTCAAATGGTACGTCCATAGCGAGCGTGGTTCCAGGACAAGGGAAGGATAATATTCCCGGTGAAGGAATCGCTCCAAACACTTTCAATACCGATAAGAACGACGCGAGCCCATAGTCCAGGCTCGTTTGTAATACGCGAGACATGCCCTGTTTTGCGTGTGCCGGAGGTAGGACGCATTGGTACTGCAAGAATCCCCGCCGTCCATATAAACGATTCCAATCAAGCACTGCGTCCAGGGGGTAAAAGAAGGGATCATAGGAGACGAGATGGGGAGCAGTCCTATGGATGGGGGCGTAGAAATAACAGGTATTAAAGGCGCGAATTGTGGCACGATTTAATACCCACGCGGGAGCATCGCACGGAATACGAATGGAAGGCAGTACTCTTTTCTTCATGTCTATCCCCTCTTCAGCACTTGCATGATCCCCATGCAAAAAAATTCCCCGGCCAAACTCCCGCCCGCGTGCGGTCGTGTCCAGCCAGGCGGCTGAATAGGGTTCGGCACTTGTCGCCTCAGATAACGCGAAAAATTCTTCTAGTGAATGAAAGCGTTTTGCCTGCATGCGAATCCAAGGGGAGGTAACGTTCTTTAGCTGGATCTCCGCCCAGGGGATTAGGCCTGTAAGCCCTAATCCCCCAATGGTGGCAGCAAATAATTCTTTATTTTGTGTAGGTGTACATACGTAGCGCTCTCCTGTAGAACGGATCAGCTCAAACGCCCGGACGTGGCAACCAAAGGTTCCATCGCGATGGTGGTTTTTTCCATGAACATCATTTGCGATCGCTCCCCCCACCGTCACAAATTTGGTTCCAGGCGTAACGGGCAGGAACCAACCTCGTGGCACAATGTAGTCCAAAATATCCGCCAAACTCATCCCTGCTTCTACGCGCAAGATGCCGTTCGTTGCGTCGAAGTCGAGTATGTGGTTAAGAGCTCCTACATCAATTAGCGTCCCTCCTCCATTTAAACAACTATCTCCATAGCTTCTTCCTAGACCATACGCCAAAAGAGGCCGTCCTAGTGGAAGCGGATCCGTTGCCCATTGCATGGGCACGACTTCTTGTGGTGGAGCGTGTGGATAGCGTCCCCAAGAGGAATATGATCTCACCATATCTATAGGGCTAATAACAAACAGAGAAGAGCCACCACCCCCACAATTCGACTTGCTTTGTCTTGTAGCGCAAAGAGAACCGGATCATCATGCACCGTTCCGCGCCACGTGAGAAGCCAGACACGCATGAGCCAATACAAGAGAACCGCTACCACCCCCCACAAAAGACTGGGTCGATGGTAGAGAGAAACGACTTCTTGGCTATTCATATACAACGCCAGAACAAGTAATGACAGGAATCCGGTATTCACCCCAAACAACGCCAACATGGAGAGGTCCTCTATGACATATCCCCTGCCATTCGCGAGCGTCAGTCCCGCTTTATTTGTATCACGCCAAATCGTGAGTTCACCCACTCGTTTCAAACACCCAAGCCCGACAAAAAAGAAGGCGGCAAAAGCCAACAACCATGGGGTCAAGAAGATGCTGCCCGCGACCGCTCCCGCGACCAAGCGATAGACATAGAAAAAGGCTAATGCCAATACATCCATAATCGGTATGCGTTTCAACCAAAATGAGTAGAGCAAGGTCGCGAGGACGTAGCCCATGACCATTCCCATAAATGAGATAGACACTCCCAGCGCACCGCCTACCAGAGCCAAAGCCAAGCATCCTCCAGCTAGCGACAAACCCGCAGGAATCGATAGCTCCCCAGAAGCAAATGGGCGCGAGCGCTTACGTGGATGACGACGGTCAGCTGCTAAATCCAACAAATCATTTATGACATAGATACTGGAAGCCGCTAATCCGAAACTTATAAAAGCCATGATCGTGTGTCGCCAAATGGATGGGTCATGCCAGCGATGCGATAGCAGGATCGGGACGAATAATAAGGCATTTTTTGACCATTGATGGAGCCGCAAAGCACGGATCACTACTGATACAAACTTCTTATGAGAACTCGCCTCAAAATAATGATCAAATACTCTTCCTATTTCGTTCGTCAGAGCTTGCTTCTGGATAGAGCGGTGGACGAGCAATAAACGTTCCTGCGCCGTGCGCCAAACGGGGATGTCGACACGACCATCTCCAATATAGGCAAAGGGAGCCTTGGCATGCTCAGCAATCGCTTTTGCTTTTATCGAACCGGCCAAATTGATCGCTCCCTCACTCGCGAGTATCGCCTCAAAACATCCAAGATGGTTAGCGACCCGCTCGGCGATCGTTCTGTGAGCTGCTGTTGCTAAGATCACACTCCCTCCCCGATCTTTATATCCACGTATATAAGCCAGAACATCTTCTCGATAGGGCAATATAGACACGTCCAACACAACCTGCTCTGCAAGAGCGGCTTTAAAACCAGCTTTTCCACGCAAGAGCCAGGCCGGAAGATGTAGGAGGGCTCTTGGGCGTTGTTTTATGAGCAACAGCAATGACTCCCAGAGCGTATCCGTTGCCAGGAGGGTGCCGTCGAGATCGACGTAGAGAGGGAGAAGAGACATAGATAATTACGCATCCTTACACACATTCTTAAGCACTGCTGCGATACGTTCTGCACGCGCCCTCCAGGTATATTTCTTCGCCAAGGCACGTGCTTCCAGGGCCGCTGATTGACGCCAGCCACCATCGTTCATCATGGTCTCGAGAGTGGTAATAAATGCCTTGGTATCCTGGACAAAGAAATGCGCTACTCGACGCGTAAGCACCTCGCGTGCGGTCGGTACATCACTCGCGAGTATGGGTAATCCCGCAGCAAGGTACTCGAAAAGCTTAAGCGGAGAGGTATAGGTTCGTCCAATGGTAAAATCCGGAGAAGTCGGTAACAGTGCCGCGTCTGCCTCTTTTAATAAGGAAAATACCTCTGACCGACTCATGCTAGGCAAAATGTGTATTCTTGGATCCTTTTCCCGTGGGAGGAGATTTTTAAGGCGTTCGTAATCCTCCTTAGGCCCTCCTACGATAACAAGCGCCGCACCGGGTGGAACACGCTTCCACGCCTTCACGACAAAATCTACGCCCTTCCAGGGATAAAGACTTCCTGTATACACCAATAAAAACTTCTTAGGAGAAATTCCTAGCCTAGATCGGAACTGACCCTTAGGCGACCTCTCTACTTCCTCTAGATCCACTCCATCATGAGCGACGAGCGTTTTACTCTCTGGAATCCCTGCCTCAAGCAGACAAGACTTCATCCCTTCACTGATCGGAATAAAAAAGCGTACTTCTTCTTGTATTTTTTTCCAACGTCGCACATTCCGCGCAGGATTATCATGTACCTCAAGCACCCACTTCTTCTTTCGTGGGTCCATGAGCGTCGCAATCACCGCTGGGGAGCGCGTATACCAAATATCAGCTGTTTGTGAACGCGCCCAACAGCGTACTCCACGGAGGAATGTCCAACGCTGAAGAAGATAACCTAATGACCGTGGTAGCCAGCGATAGCGTAACGCGTCCCCCGTCTCTAGGGCGGTGTGCGTGAACCGTATTTTATCAAAGCCATAGTAGCGAGCTACGTCTTTTTCTTGACTCCGGTTAGGCGTGACTAATACCACCTCATGGCCAAGCAACCCCATTTGCTGGCAGTACTGTGCAATCTGATATCCGTGCGCCCGTTCTGTTGGAAAACGGATATTGTCTACGTAAATAATCTTCATAGGCGTTTCCCACGCAGCCAATCCACAACCATCACCGCACAGCTCGCTGCATAGGCCACGAGCAGATGGTCAAGCGGGATACGATATTTTGTATATCCTGCCACAAGCGAATGGAGAAGGGTGAAGACCGCAAAAAAACAAAGAACTAACCAAGCTGATGACCGACGGCGTTTGAGAGCAACGAGCCAACCTATCAAACCCAAGCAAATAACGAAGGCGGTACTTACCCAGACCGAAGCACGAGCAGCCCATTCCTTCCAAGCAGAACCTGCAAAACTCCAGGGAGCTCCCGTTTTGATAAAGGGGAATAAGCCCGGACTCCAAAACGTCTTTATCTTTTGCAGAGGCAATCTCCATACATCCCAGCCCCAAGCATCGTGCCAATATTGCTTGGTTTTTCCTAACCAATATTGATTGAATTCATATTCATTAAGGGGCTTAAGATCCTCGCACACTTGAATGTCACGACTTGGCTCACGAGGATGCCACTGGGTCCACAAAATTGATTCATGAAGTACGCCCGCCTGCTTGAGATCCTCCTCTAGATATCCGGGCAAGCGGTATTGCTTATATAATCGATTCGTGGAAGAGGGAATGTCATCAATAATTTCTTGCGGATACCCTCGCCGTGTAAGCTCGTAAATATTTTCATTATTCGCTTTGAAGAGGGCGTGGCCAAGATCCGTAGTCAGCGGAATGAACTCGTGAAACACCTTCCAATTGCGGTACGTCCAGGGAGCAATCAGTCCGGCCGCACATATCCCCATGAGCGCAATGGCGATACATGCCTGTTTCCAACTTGGCCAGAAGCGCCAGAACACCCAAAGCGCCACAAAGGGTGTCGCAGGCAGGATCGTCCCCTGTACATAGGCAAGCGCGCCAATGGCAAGACCAGCTGCAAGGGCATAGGTAAGGCGCTTTGTTTCAACCAATCGAAACACGAGCCAGATGACCAGCAGAAGAAAAAAACTTTGGAGAAACGTATGATAGAACTGGGTGTAATGGTAGAACGTGTACGGGTAGCATGCCATAACAAAACCGCCGAACAAGGCTGCTCTTGGTCCTACTAACCGTTTTCCCACGGCATACGTTAACCAGAGAGCCCCTGCCACTACGATATTCTGTACGATGGCCTGTGCCCAGGTATTACTCGGGGAGAAAACGCTGTAAAGAGCCGTGAGAAAAAATAAATATCCCGGTGAACGATACGCAGACGCGCACCCGAGTTGGCTCGCAAAACTGTATCCATATCCCTGAAACCAATGTTGGACCAAGGTAAAAAATCCCCATTCACGATTGAGGAGTTGTGCATGGAATAACGCAACGGATAGGGCGCGGGTGGCGACGACGAAGAGCAAAAATCCCATCACCCAAAGCTCAAACCGTGGCCCAATTTCTTGCGAAGGAAATGCGTTGAGCGCGTTTACCCAATGGGTTCGTTGCAATGTCTGGAGATCTGATGGGAGTGAGAGGGAGTGCGCACGCTCACGAGCTGCTTTCTGTAGACGTGTACGCAACGATTCATCTTCCATGAGACGCATCATTGCTTGAGCAAGTGCCGGTATGTTCTCAGACGGAACGACCAACCCTTCTTGTTCATGCCGCAAGACAGAGCTCGCACACCCTACATCCGTGGCGACTACTGGAACACCTGCTGCCATCGCTTCTATGATCGTACGTCCATATCCCTCGTAGCGCGAAGACATCACAAACATGTCCGCCCCATCCCAAAGCTCGGTCGCCTCTCCCCATGGCCGTACACTAACGACAAATGATAGGCCAAGAGCTTCAATCCGTTTTAGCAGCCAAGCTTCAAGCGGACCTGCACCCACTAATTCCAATCGTGCATTTAAATATCGTTCATGCACTTTCGCGAAGGCGTCTAGCAAGACATCCAGGCCTTTTTGCGAGACAAAGCGCGCAGGAACACGGATGATCCACTCCCCTCTCTCCTGCGGCGTCAGAGGCTTTGTGAGCAGATACCCAAGATCTTGAGCCACGGGAATAATCGCAATCTTCTCCGTCTTGATCCCTCTTGCAACCAAATGCTCTTTCACGCGCTCACTCACGACGCGAATTCGCTCAGCGCGTTTCAAAAGCGCCATTCCGAGGATCGCCCATAAACGATGCGTCCAATGCTCCTTCTGCCACGCACCCGACCAAAAATCTCCGTGCTCCTGTAGTTCAAGAGGTTGGTTTGTCCAACGAGAAAGAAGGTAGGCAATTAATCCCGCCGCAAATGGATCCTGGCCTGTTACCAATGTACGTGTCGGCAAACGATTTACTTCCCGTACCCCGATCTTCATCGCTTGCCACATGCGACGAAGAGCCCCGCCCCCAAACCCATACACCCGCAAGCCATCTCGTTCCGTCGCGACATCGTCCGGAAGCTGTGCCACGACCAAGGCAGAGAGTCCGAGTGTAGATGATGTTAAAGATGCGACGCGTGCGAACGTGGCTGACTCCGTTTTTAATAATTCTCGCTCATAGCCCACCATAACCACGCGGGCATGGGTATCGAGATCTGGTTTATACACTCGCCTTACTCGCTCCTCTAGAGTGTCGATCATTTTTTTATGGGTCCACTCTAATTGGAGCGGCGGGGGGGTATCCACATGCACTTTCACCTCTGAAAGAGCCGTGACCCAGGCATCCCGATCCTGGTATGGCAATACTTTTACACATTCGCCGAATTCTTCTTGTGTCTCAGGATTTCCTCCTTGGTCACTAACATAGCAAGGCAGGCCACGCGAAACGGCCTCCGGCACCGTATGAGGATAGCCCTCGTACCCCGTGTGCAAGATAAATACATCCGCCGCATCGTACCACTCAGTCAATACTTCCCGTGAAATGCGTCCTAAAAAACGAATACGTTGCCCAACCCCTGCTTTTATCGCCGTCTGCTTCCATGCCTCAAGTTCAGGCCCATCGCCCGCCACAACGAGAACATGGGAGGCGGGCAGTCGATGCCACCACTCGATCAACTCCGAAACTCCTTTCCAAGGAACGGCTCTGACTGCCGTCAGACAGATGACTTGATCGTTACATGTAAACCGTTTTCGTAGCACCCTTCGCCCTGCGGTCTTTGGAAGAGGTTGGACAGCGTTTTTTATCACCTCAATTCGTTCCCCCGGAATTCCCCAACGTTCCACCACAGACCGCAGATACGTGCTCGGAACGACAATCAACCGCGCCTGACGCGCAGTCCACCGTTCTAAGCGCTCATATAACCCGATCCTTCCCGTGTGGGCATGGGTCAAAAAACGATCCAAGGTAACCTCCGTAGAGCGTGGAGATTGTTGCCTCCCCATCTCCCAGGCGTAATCTCCCGGTATACGTACGATAACAGGCTTACGTAGGATCTTCGCCACAAGCGCGGTCGGAACACCTTCGGATACAGCCCCTTGCGCGAATAAGACATCGGCGTGACGCGCTTTGCGATAGACGGCCCAGGCATAACGAAGGTACCGGATGAGAATTCCTCCTCGTCGTGAGATAAATAATACATTATTTTCTTCGCCTGCTTTCTGTTCCGACACTTTTTCTGGATTCTCCCCATAACTTATTACTTGCACGACGTGACCCCGGGCACGCAAGGCTTGCGCCGCTTCCGAAGAATACGTCGCTGGACCACCGGACTCCGGCGGATAAATACCGCTTGCGATCAAGATATTCATGGTTTTTGTAGGATCACGGTGGTAGACCACATGATCCGGTCAAGCTGTTCTGGAGAAAAGAGCGTGTTCATCCTTTGCTCAAATCTTACCCAGGCCTCAATAGCCTCGTCCGTGGCTCCGCGAAAAAACCCTTTTAAAAGATGAAGATTGTATTTCTCTACCGCTTGCAGACTAAATCCCTGCGCGCGCGCCTGCTCCAGAAAGAGACGGTCATCTACTCGCTTCATGTAAGGCGCCTCGATCCCAACAAGCGCAAGGAGCTGGCTTATAGGTACCATTACACGCTCTTTGAGATCATGCGAGCGGAAATGACCCGCATCATAGTTAAGATACGCAAAACCACCTGGCCTGAGCGCTGCCCAGACCGTGCGTAAAAAGGCGGAACGATCTACCACATGCTCGATTGCACTAAAAGCCACTACCACATCAAACAACTGATCCTCAAAGGTCCGTTGCGCATCGAAGACACGTAGATCTAGACGCTCCTGACCTTGTTTCTTCCCTCGTTCAATAGCGTGCGTATTGGTATCCAACCCTACAACGGACACCTGGGGATGTGTCTCTAAGAATATTTTCCACAAATGACCATCACCACAGGCAAGATCAAGGATGCGCAGGGGTTCCTGCGTAAGACCTTGGGCAAGCTGCAAGAAGATGGCTTGCTTAGCAGCATTTCCTGGTTCGTAAATCTTCATACGCGGGTATTCTCTAGACCTTCCAAAAGAGCCTCCATACGCTTAGTGATCTCCTCCCACGTATACTCTTTCTTCACCAGCCTCTCCCCTTGCTGGATGAGTTTTTGAAGCAATCCCGGCTCCTCTTGGATACGCAGGACCGCTTTCGCGATCGAGATGGGGTCACGTGGCTGGCAAAACACGCCTGTTTCTCCATCTCGAAGAAAGTCTGGGATTCCACCAACAGGGGTTGCAACGATTGGCAGACCACTTGCTAACGCTTCTAAAAAAGAAATACCTAACCCTTCTGACAAAGAAGGCCGACAAAATATATCCGCACACTGGAGAAGGGTCGGCAACTCTTGCTGGCTACGCGTACCCAAGAATGTCACCCGATCTTGCAACCGATGCGTTTCCACGAGAGCGCCTAGTGCAGCACGGTCCACCCCCTCTCCGGCAATGAGCAGTTTATAGTTTAAAGGTAAAGACGTGAGAGATTTAATTAGATCGTCAACGGCATTTTTTAAGGTTAAACGTGATGTTGTTATGATTACAAGATCAGAATCTTGGCAACCAAGTTGCGTACGCATGCTTTGACGCTGTGCAGGATCAAGACGCAAAGAGAAACGCGCAACATCTACGCCGTTTGGGATGACAACAGGTTTAGAGGTTGCTCCCATACGCTCTGCCCATGCAGCCAAAAAATGACTAATTGTCTGTATCGTATTAGCGCGACGAAAAATGCGCTTATGCAAAAACGTTAAGATTCCTGTGCGCTTTGCGTAGTGTTCCAGCGGATCTCCTTCTTGAAGCGTCAGAAGAAGCGGGGTTTTCGGTCGCACCCATGTATACACAAGCGCCGCAAATCCATTATAGCTCGCCATCAATGACCAAAGAACCACCCGATCCTTTTTGGTGATCCACATTGCTCGCCAGACACCAAGAATCGGTAAAAGATACTTATCGATAGGATGACCAATGCCACAGCGATGGATACGTACGTTTCCAAGCTGCTCTGTATCAGATAATCCCGGTTTAATACGTGCACACACTAAATCAAACTGCCAATTAGACAGTCGATCCGTCAGCTCCTTCATCGCAACCTCCGCTCCCCCCACTAAGGGAAAGTAGCTGGTCGCAAAAATCAAAGCACGTTTCATGACAAAGCGTTTAGAAATTCTCGGACGTGATCCTCGAGACGGATGCGCGCCGTCCAACCCAATTCTTCTTCTGTCTTGGATAAATCAATCACCACCGTTTTGCGATCACCTGGCTTCTCGGGCAGCATCCGGATCTCTCCGCCAAATAATTCTGCCACATCTTTGATGGTGTGCATGGTTTTTGGGCCTAGACAGTATCCGTCCCCGTTCCCCTTTTCAGCGGCCAAAAGAATCCCGCGTACAATATCATCAACGTGAGTGAAACTTCTTAATTGGGTGCCGGGAGCGACGATTTCAAGCGGTTTCCCTTCACGCGTTAAGCGCTTAAAGATACCGATCAATGTTGCATAGGGTCCCTCGCAAATCTCTCTGCCACCATAAACATTATAGAAATAGACGGTGACAAATGGGAGACCAAACCATTCATGGTAGCGTTGAATAAGTTCTGTATTTACCGCTTTTGTCCAGGCGTAGGGCGATTGGTTGCGACCGTCTCCCCCATCTGCCTGCTTTGTACTTGAACCGGCATACAAGACTTTTTTTACCTTGCGTTGACGGCAAAATTCGAGCACAGAGAACGTCCCTTCTACATTGTACCGCCAGGTCTTTTCTGGTTCCGCAAAACTTTCTGAGGTGCGTGAATATTCCCCCAGATGGAAGACGAGATCCGGCGTAAAGGGTATTTTTTGGCTAATTTCACGCGTATCCCCCTGGATGTAGGTTACCCCGGGAATATGGTTCTTTTCGCTGCCGGTAGAATAATTATCTAAAGAATAGACCTGGTTTTTCGGGTCTTTTACCAAGGCCTCACATAAATGTGAGCCGATAAATCCGGCACCGCCTGTCACAAGGATACGCTTTGTCTCTGCCATAATGGGCAAAGCGTAGCGTAACCGAGCGAAAAAATCAATTTTTTTGCTCTGGTCTTTTTTATCCTATTTATAACCCTTTTGTTGTTGCTGTAGCCACGTTGCCAGGGTCAGCAACATCCATAACCGATTCCCATGGTTAGCTCCTCGATCGTTTTGCTCCAGCAGGCTCTTGATTGCCTCCGGTTTACAAATGATCTGTAGAGGACTCCCGACGGCGAGGCAGCGCTCTTCGAACACGGGACGTAATTCTCCCTGAAACCAGTTCGTGAGTGGGACCTGAAATCCACGTTTTTTTCGTTGCATGATTTTTTTGGGCAAGACCCCCTCCAACACTTGTCGCAAGATATATTTTCCTTGTGATCCCTTGAGCAACCATTCGCTCGGCAATGAACTAACAAACCGTACTAATTCCTGGTCTAAGAAGGGAGCGCGCGCCTCAAGACCATGCGCCATGGTGGCGCGGTCCATCTTGAGATTGAGGTCATCGGGTAAATATGAAGTGCGATCAAAGGTTAGCGCAGCGTGCAAGGGATCTCGCGTCGTCGTGTGACGTTCTCGCATTGCCCCCTCTACCCACGCTTCTGCGGACCAAGCTTGGGTACGCTTGGCAAAATCGGGCTGCAAAAGCCATGACTCATCCGCTTCAGAAAAATAGGCTCCTGTAAATAAGGCGGCGTACCCGGCTTCGGGTGAACGCTGAATCGCTTCGAGTGTTCGTGCAAAACGTAAGACGCGTGGATCACGAATATGGGAACCAAGCCGCTTGATCCATGAGATACTCTTTTTCCCTCCTACTCGTGCCAAGGTGAGGGCTTGGACAAAATAGACATACCGTCGATACCCTGCGAAGAGTTCGTCGGCTCCGTCCCCCGTTAAGACGACTTTTACCTCGTTCGCGGTTTCACGCGCCAACATCCAGGTTGGTAGCGCGGAGGAATCGGCGTAGGGACTTTCGTATAAAGAAACCAGGGCATCGAGAGCTTCGCAGGCATGACCCGGCTTGGCTTCAAACGAGTAATGAAGGAGTCCACGTTCTTTGGCAAACGCAGCGGCCTGACTTCGCTCATCAAATCCTAAGGAAGGAAATCCCATCGTGAACGTTGTAAGCGGCGCTCCCAAGGACTGTTCCGCGAGAGCGACGATCGCGGAGGAATCTATTCCGCCGGATAGGAAGGCTCCGACCGGCACATCTGCGATGAGGCGTAAACGGATCGATTCTTCCAACAAGGCACGAATCTGATCTTTTGCTTCTGTGAATGTTCCCGTGAATGGAGGGGTGGAAAAAACATCGTCGTACTTCCAGGTTTTCCAGACACCATTTTCACATATTCCGGCATAGCCTGGGGGTAAAGACACGATCCCCTCAAACCCCGTTAACGGAGCGGGAACGTATTGCAAGCCGAGAAAAACACGAATAGCATTTACATCAATATCTGCTGGCTGATCTACTAACAAGGCCTTAAGCTCAGAAGCAAAGGAAAACGTGGTCGCGGTATGACGATAGAAGAATGGTTTTTTTCCAATGCGGTCGCGCGCGACAAATAAACGCCGCGCTTCGCGATCCCAAATGGCGAAGGCAAACATCCCGCGTAGGTCTGCCAACATTTTTTCCCCTTTGCGGGCATACAATTGCAACAAGACCTCTGTATCCGAATCTGAACGAAAGACCATCCCCCGACTCTCACATTCTTGCTTTAAGGCTTGGTAATTATAAATCTCCCCATTGAAGGTGATCACGTACCGCTCATCGGCAGACACCATGGGCTGGGCGCCACGTTGAGACACGTCAATAATCGCGAGACGCCGATGCGCAAGTCCAACCCCTCCTTCTACCCAACTCCCCTCTCCATCTGGCCCACGATGGGCGATAGCCTCGCCCATAC